>CAXYVG010000091.1:0-13706 GCA_964292325.1 uncultured bacterium
TGCTTGTTGAGCTTTTTGCCGCACAAAACTTCCGATTGAACCCTAAAAGAACCGTCTTGATGGTAACACATGATAATAGCCTTGCTCAACGTGCGGATCGTAGTATTATTGTTGCTGATGGTCTGATTGTCGGTGAGGGAAAAGCATGACAACAACTTTGTGGAAAAAAGTTTTAAACGACTTGTTGATTGACAAAACACGCACCATATTGGTTGTCCTTTCCATTGCTATTGGTGTTTTTGCAATTGGCGCTATTGCGGGTTCCTATTTGGTCTTTTCCCGAGATATGCAGGAGAATTTTGACAAGGCGTATCCAGCAAATTTGACTGTTTCTTGTGAACCTTTTGATCAAGATCTTGTTCTGGCGATGAGGAAAATTCCTGGTGTTGAGACAGCAGATGGACGTCGAACGCTAGCGGTACGGGTGCAGGTAGGAGAGAACGAGTGGAAGTCTTTAAATTTAATTGTTATTTCTAACTACAGCAAGATTAAGGTCAATCGCCCTCGCTTGCTCTCGGGTACATGGCCCCCTTTGCGTGGAGTGTTACTAGAACGTTCTGCCCAGTCAAGCTTTCCAGCAAAAGAGGGAGATCATCTAACCATTGAAACGCCAGATGGGAAATCAAAACGCTTGAAAGTAACGGGCATTGTTCACGATGTTACAGTGATACCAGCCTTTTTTAGTGGAACCATCAATGGCTATATTACAAGTGAAACGCTAGAAACACTAGGCGAAACAGCCGATTCTCGTACTCTTTATGTACGCACTGTACCTGGAACGAGAGAAGAGTTAACTGCATTGTCGCGGACGATTTGGGATAAGGTAGAAAAAAGTGGTCACAAAGTATATTGGAGTCATGTTGCTCCTTTAGGTGAACATCCTTTACATGATATTTTTCAAGCGATGTTGTTTTTATTGAGTACCTTAGGGATTTTTTCATTAGTATCAAGTGGTTTTTTACTTATTAATACGATAACGGCTATTTTAACACAACATACTAAGCAAATTGGTATTATGAAGGCAATTGGTGGGACAACAGGGCAGATTTTTAGAGTGTATATCGTGACCGTGCTTTGTTATAGTGTATTGGCATTGGTAGTTGCTGTACCTTTAGGTGCCCTAGGTGCTTATGGTTTAACCTTCTTTCAGGCAGATTTGGCTAACGTGGATATTAATGGTTTTTATTTTTCCCCGGAAGTCATTGCATTGCAAATTCTGTTGGCTGTGGCAGTACCACTGATAGCAAGTTTGGTGCCTCTGCGCCGCGGTGTTGGTATTTCGGTACGGGAAGCGATTGGTTTTTATGGTATTGGAGAAAAGCAAGTTAGTAGAATAGGTAAGTGGATTGACCGGCAAGTCGATGAACTAGTAGCCGCTTGCCAAAATATTTCACGTCCTGTGCGATTATCCCTGCGGAATACGTTTCGTCGTAAAGGTCGTCTCATGCTGACATTATCAACCTTAATTCTTGCAGGTACTGTTTTTATTGCCGTTTGTTCTGTGAATCGGTCGATTGGTTTAACGACAAATGCTTCATTTAATTATTATCAGTATGATGTAGGGATGAGCTTTACTGATTCGCAACGTATTGAAAAAGTGGAGCGAGCGGCATTACAAGTGCCAGGCATTGTAAGTGCTGAAGGTTGGGGCTACACGGCAGCTAGGATCATGCGCAATGGACGAGATGAGAATGATAGTGAAGATGTTTTTATTTATGCTATGGCTGCGCAAACTAAGGTGATTTCTCCAGAGCTGATAGAGGGACGTTGGCTACTGCCTGACGATGAAAATGCTTTGGTTGTAAATACGGAAGTACTCAAAAAATATGGAGAAATTCACATTGGGGATCGCCTTCCTATTAAAATTGACAATCGTAAAACTGAATGGGTTGTCGTAGGAATTGTAAAAGGCGTAATGACTGGACCATTTGCGTATGTTAATTTTCCTTATTTTGGGCAGGTAACTCAGCACAGTGGACAAGTGCGCAGTGTGATTGTTACGACTGACTATCATGACCAAGCCTACCAGACTTCTATTGTTAGACAATTAGAAGAACATATGAAAAAAACAGGCATAAAAGTGAGCTCACTAACAACAACACAACAACAAAAGAGCCATACAAAAGCCCAATTTGATGTTTTAGTCGTCTTTCTTGGTGTTATGGCTGGGTTACTAGCGATTGTCGGTGCTTTGGGCTTGGCAGGCACGATGAGTATAAATGTAATTGAGCGCACGCGGGAGATTGGCGTAATGCGAGCCATCGGTGCATCGAGTTTACATATTTTCAAAATCATTATGGTAGAAGGAATTTGCATCGGTCTTATGAGTTGGCTCATTGGATTATTGCTTTCGATGCCCATTAGTCAATTGATGAGTGATCAGGTGGGAAATTTATTTACAAAGGCTCCTTTAATCTATGAATTTTCCGTGGCAGGGGCTATATTATGGTTTGTTATTGTTGTAGTGATTTCAATCGTTGCCACATGGTTACCAGCACGTCGTGCGATGAGGGTTAGTGTACGAGAATCCTTGTCTTATGAGTAAAACACTTGCAAAAAATATTGGAGGACAATATATAATGAAGAATTATTTCTTTGGAACTATAAAGACTTGGTCGTGGAAGAAAAAAATAATAGGTATTATTATCTTATTCAGTATATTGGGTTTATTTTGGCAACTATCGACTAAAAAGGTAGAATCGAATATCACTGTAATGCCGGCGGTTAAAACCGATTCCAGCGTAGTAGCGCAAGGAAGTGTTATACCCATTCATTATAGTGCTTTGAGTCTACCCACTGCAGGAATCGTGAGTGAAGTATTAGTTGCCGAGGGGGATCATGTTAGCAAAGGTCAAACTTTAGTCCGTTTTACAAATGGCGACCTAGTGGCAAAAGCGAATGCCAGTAATGCCGATACAGCGCGTGCTCAAGCACGTCATGAGGAAAACCTCAATGGTTCACGAGCGCAAGAAATTGCAATGAAGAAGTCAGCCGTTGATGAAACAACTGCTATTTATAATATGGCAAAGGCGAACTGGGAACGTATTCAAAATATTGGGGATGCGATTTCCAAAAGAGACTATGAAACGTATCGCAAAGATTATTTAAAATCTTTAGCCGATATGGAGAATGCACAAGCAGGTTATGATATGGTGCGCAGTGGCGTACGTCCTGAGCAAATAAAAGCATCGACCGCCGAGGTGACAGCAGCAAAGGCTAATTATGATTATGCAGTTTCATTGGTAAATCAAACCGAATTACAGGCTCCATTTGATGGTACCATTACCTATCTTGATTGCCGAGTTGGCGAGCGTGTTGCACCAGATAAGGTCATGGTGCAACTAGGTGACGTATCAGAATGGCTTATTAAGACAGATGATTTGACAGAACTGCAGGTTGCTAAGGTGCAAAAAGGGGCAACCGTGCGTATGAAGTTTGATGCTTTGCCAGGTGTTGAAATTCTGGGAAAAGTGGTATCCATCCGCCCTTTTGGCGAAAAAAAACAAGGGGATATTACCTATACAGTACTGATCAAACCTGATTCTTTTGAACCTCGCTTACAATGGAATATGACGGCGACAGTATCAATTGATGCAAATTTATAATGACGCACTTATTGGATATAAAAGTTGACAGATAAGTAATATGATTAAATTATATTCACTCACTTAATATAGTACTTTTGTCCTATATTTATAGGCCGAAATCCTTGACTACTCTTACAATTAGATGTAGTATTATCTTGTCCATATATATTAAAGTAATCATTCTAGAGCCAGAAATGATGTAATCAAACAATACCCTACAGACAAGAAAAAGCAGCAGATCTTGATTCTGTTGCTTTTGTTTATACTAATTTGCTTCTAGAGCATGGTAAAAGCGATGGAAGATCATAAAAATGACTTGATTTTAATTTTAGCTGGGTATCAAAAAGAAATGGAAACTTTTTTACAAACCAATCCAGGTCTACGTTCCCGTTTTCCTCTGCATATTGATTTCCCTGATTATAGCCAGCAAGAATTATTGTGCATAGCGCAGCAGATGTTCGAATCTCATCAATACAGCTTGACTGCCGATACAAAATCGGCATTGCTAAAAGTATTATCGGTACATCAAAATAGCGTTTGTGAAAACTTCGGTAATGCTCGTACCGTACGAAATATTATCGAAAAAGCCATTCGTCGCCAAGCTGTGCGATTAGTAGCGAAATCCAGTATTACTAGGCAAGAGTTATTAGTCATTGAACCGATTGATATAATAGAGGTGAAACCATGAGAGAATTTATCATGATTGGCCGACCCAATGCTGGCAAAACGATGTTTACTCTCAATTTTGCCGCTTATATTGGTATTAAAACGGTTGATGTAACGTTTCGCAGCTATGATGGCATCATGACTTGCCGGCATTTTTCTATTGAAGAAGCAAAAAGTCAGTTATGTGGTATGGCATTGCATAAAACTCGCTCTCTACAGTCCTTACTTCTTAAAATTTCTGTCGGCAAAACGATGGTACACTTTAAACTAACGGATACCTGTGGCATTGCCGAAAACATTAATCCGGATGAAAAAATCCGCCGCGGTATGGCACAAACACTTAGTTTAATACGCTCTGCTGATTTTATTTTTCATATTATTGATGTTTCTTGTATTTCAAAAGAATATTTGAATCATCCTAGTAGTATTGATCATGAAATATACAATTATGGCATCGTGCGCAATTGTTATATGCTATTAGCTAATAAAATCGATTTACCCTCTGCAACAGGTAATATTGAGAAATTAACTTCTTTATTTCCTAAAGCCAATATTATTCCTGTATCCGCATTACGTAGCCAAGGGTTTAAAGAGGTGAAAAACTGTGTGGCTCACAATATTTGATCCGTTATGTACGGTATCATCAGTTCTATTTTGCTGCATAGCAGTGAAACTGATTGATGATACCTTAGACAAAGATTATGATAGCAAGGTAGAATATCATAATTTTGCTACTACACTAGGGCCTGGCGCTATGGTATATGCAATCTTATCACTCGCATTAGCCGCTAGCATCAACGCCTCTATTAGCATACCATTATTTCTTGCTAGCTATAGTATTGGCATGTTCCATGACGTAAAACAACTCTTTCCGAGCGGTCTAAGTGGGCTACAAGAATCGGTTGGCATATTTTTTATCGGAGTTTTATTATGGGGATGGCAAAGTATGTTATTTTCTATTCTCTTTATTTTTTCTATCCAATTATTTGATGATTATATTGATATTCATCGCGACCAACTCGCTGGCTATCGTAACTTCGCTCACTGTATGGGTAAAGTGGAATGTCTACTCTTAGCAATACTAACCTTGCTATTATCTTGGCAAGTATACGAACGTTTGTTCCCGTTTGTTTTTTTTAGTACCTTACTCTTTTATAGTGCGATATGGTATTATCAAAGGAGGTCATCATCATGTTGCCATTAGCAATTTTAATCGTAACTTCCTTATTATTAGGTTATCTTTGGGGCAAACATGATGGTCAATTAAAGGGTTATGAGCAAGCAACCGTAGATTTTCCTTTATTACTAAGAGAACAATCGTTCGAACAAGGTTATTGTGTATTATGCAGTAAGCAAATAGAACATAAGCCTTCCAGTATTTAACTTGGAGGGCTTATGTATTCATAATAATCAAAGAATCAGCCACACTAGTAAAATAACTGGAATAAGAATACTATTTTTCCTATCTGTATGTGATAATATGTAGTATAATCAAGTTTATCCTGCCTAAAGATCTGAGTCATTCATTGTCTCAGCGATTACAGGCTATTATCACAAAAATAAATCGCAAAGGAGTGATATATTTGCCAACAATACATGGAGAAATCGATGGTATACGCAAAACCATCCTGAATCGAATCGAATTACTATATGAATTTTCTGTACCGTTTGGACAAGTCGTAACAATGGAATTAGCACACACCATGATCGAAATTACAGCAGATCTGAACCGCGAACTTGCTGTGTATATAAATAGGCGAGGACAGATTACCTCCGTAGCAGTCGGCGATATTTCTACAGTAGTATTACCAGAAATTGATGGACGTCGCTCTACCAATCGCTTGAGTGGTATCCGTTGTATTCATACTCACCCAAGTGGCAATACCGAACTTAGTGGGGTAGACATAGCTTCTCTTAAACAAATGCGTTTTGATTTAATGGCAGCTCTCGGTCATTTTGACGGCAAGCATCACGCTAGTTTTGGGATTATTACCGATATTAAAAATGATGCCTTTCATGTAGAAACAATTGGTCCCTTATCAATAGAAGAATTTATCGAGCTAGATCTTACTTACTTAACAAACCAAATCGAACGTCAATTAGAACTTAATACGAAAACGAGTGTGATTGCTGAAACAGAACGTGCCCTGCTAGTAGGCCTAGAACGCCAAGGAAAATGGGCCATTGTTGACTCACTAAAAGAATTAGGGCAACTAGCAGAAACCGCAGGTGCTCAGGTTCTAGGTATGACTTGGCAAAAGAGAGAACGTCCTGATTCCGCCTTATTTATTGGTCGTGGTAAGGTACAAGAATTAAGTTTACTCAGGCAAGAAAAAGGGGCAAATCTTATCATCTTTGATGATGAGTTATCACCAGCTCAGCAACGCAATCTTGAGAAATTACTCGGCGTCAAGGTACTTGACCGGGCTGCACTCATTTTAGATATTTTTGCGCAACGTGCTCGTTCACATGAAGGAAAATTACAGGTCGAATTGGCTCAATTACGCTATACACTACCAAGACTGGGCGGGCAAGGGCTTGTCTTGTCAAGATTAGGTGGTGGTATCGGCACAAGAGGTCCGGGGGAAAGTAAGCTAGAAGTAGATAAAAGACGAATCCGAGATCGCATCAATGACATCGCCTATCAAATCGAAAATATTAAAAAACAACGAAATTTACACCGTAAACGTCGCCAAAATACACGTATTCCTACGATTGCGTTAGTAGGCTACACAAATGCAGGAAAATCGACATTGCTAAATAAACTTACAGCTTCTGACGTATTAGCAGAAGACAAGTTATTTGCTACACTTGATCCAACAACAAGGCATATCACCCTGCCAACTGGACAAGAAGCACTCCTTACCGATACAGTCGGCTTTATTCAAAAACTTCCTCATCATTTAATCGCCGCCTTTCGCGCCACATTAGAGGAAGTCATACAAGCAGATGTATTATTACATGTAATTGATATTAGCCACCCTCAATACAAAGAGCAAAGCCAAGCAGTTTTCCAGGTACTTCGTGAACTAAATGCAGATACCAAGCATCTAATTACCGTCTTTAATAAAGCGGATAAAATAGACAATCAAGACCTCTTAGTCTCATTACTGCGCCAAGAGGACAGTATTGCCATTTCGGCCTTGTCAGGTGATGGTACACAAGCGCTACTAGGACTCATTGAAGATTTTCTCAAAAAACAAACGGTAGAGATCGAGCTATTGATCCCTTATAGTGATAGTCATGTAATTGCCAAACTATATGATGTAGCAACCGTTCATTCCACTGACTACCGAGAAGATGGTATCTATGCGTTACTATCCTTACCACCAGATGAAATAAATCGTTTTAGTACATATGTAATAGGAGATGACAATCATGACTAGTTTTCCACCTGAAATTTTAAAAATCCGCAAAGAAGCGCTACTAGAAGCAAAACCGTTTTTTACGATTGTTGATGAAATTGCCGAAAAAAATACCGAGAAAGTATTAAATATTTTTCGCAAACACAAAGTGGCGGACTATCACTTTCGCACGACTTCTGGCTATGCTTATAATGATGCTGGCCGGGAAAAGTTAGAAGCCGTCTGGGCTGATATTTGCGGCGCAGAAAAGGCATTAGTTCGTACACAATTCGTCTCTGGTACTCATGCTCTAGCAACCGTGTTATTTGGCATTTTGCGCCCAGGTGATGAACTCTTATCCCTAACAGGAGCGCCATATGATACAATGCAAACTGTGATTGGTCATACCTGTGCCTCATCTGGTTCATTAAAAGAATTTGGTATTGACTACTCTGAATTACCAATGATCGACAGTGGGGTAGATATCGATCAGATTCAACATGTGATGAAACCAAATACCAAGATGGTACTGATTCAACGCTCACGAGGCTATAGCATGCGTGCACCCTTGACCATTGACGAAATTTCTCAAATCTGCATGCATGTAAAACAAATCAACCCTGATTGTATTTGTTTTGTTGATAATTGCTATGGTGAATTTGTTGATACGTTAGAGCCAACAGCTGCTGGTGCCGATATCATGGCAGGTTCCCTGATAAAAAATCCAGGTGGCGGCATCGCACCAACAGGCGGTTACATTGCTGGTAAAAAGCAGTTGGTGGAACAGGCTGCCTATCGGTTGACAGCCCCAGGTATTGGCGATGAATTAGGGGCCTCCTTAGTTGATAATCGTCTATTATTCCAAGGATTTTTTATGGCACCTCATGTTACAGCACAGGCAGTAAAAGGCGCCATATTTGCTGCTGCATTTTTTTCATTGCTCGGTTATAAGACATTACCCGAATCTAAAGCGAAACGCAGTGATATTATTCAGGCTATTGAACTTGGTTCACCAGAAAAAATGGTTGCGTTTTGCCAAGGTATACAAAAATTTTCGCCAATCGACGCTCATGTTCGCCCAGAACCGAGTGCAATGCCTGGGTATAGTGATGCAGTGATCATGGCTGCTGGTACTTTTATCCAAGGTGCATCCATCGAACTCAGTGTCGATGGACCGCTGCGTCCACCTTATATTGTATACCTACAAGGTGCTTTGACCTTTGAACATGCTATGATTGGTGCTATGGGTGCCGCTACCGAACTATTGAAATTATAAATATTCTATATTAAACGATATTTTTTACATATCTTAGAAGGTGAAACGTCTAAAGGTGTCGAATCAAGTAAGATTACATTATAATTTTACATATGTTTCTGCAGGAAAAGATGTAGATATGTCGAATAAAATAACATAATCATGGTGGGATTCTATGCAATATATAATAATCAGTATGTTGACCATTTTTCTATTTACATATGTTGTTTATATCGTAGCCAATAAACTCTTATCAATCCAAATACACATAAAATATATTTTTTTATGTGCCTGTTGTGCTTTGATCATTAGTATAATTTTACCGCGGCTATTTGTAGGCTTTGCTGGCTTAACTGGTACTTTAAGTATCGTATTCTTATTTGCACTTGTTTCTTCTTATGGCATTGCTTATTATTATGATCATGCAATGCAACAAGCACCATTAAAAAATGATGTAATGGCAGCTACTGTAGAGAATGCAAGCCTATTTCCAGTTGATAGTTCCGAAATTTTTTCAATTATATCTCATCCAAATACAAATAGTGAAATTGATAATCTAGAATACGTAACAGAAGACCTAGCAGAAGCAGAAGATATAAATGAAGACGTAAGTGAAATAATAGATTTCATCGATGAACCTATTATTGATGAACCTATTATTAAAGAATATTTATATCCAATAAAGATCAAAAAACATGACATTGTCTTGCTATCCTCGAAAAAGAAAGATCAGATTGAACAAAATATCATAAAAAATGTACTTGCTAAACTAGATAAAAAAACTAATAGTATAACCGAATCTATTACGAAAAAATACTATTATCCAATAAAATATCAAAATGTTACGATCTTAGAAAAACCAGAAATAAACAATCCTACATTAAAACCAGATGACTCGGGAAATATAGTACTGAAAACAGATGAAAAAGTAGAGGTTCTTGATAACCTTATGAAACATATAATAGAAGAAAAATTACCAGATATTTCATTTTTGCCAACAATGTTACTACAGCCCACTAAAGCTTCAGAAGATCCAGTTGTTTTAGAGCAACACGTCGCTACTGAAATCGTTACAACTTATGTATCATCCGAACAGTTGAGCGATCTTCCAGAGCAACAGGAACCAGCAATTACTCTAGAAGATGATTCCATATCAGGAGATGCTAAGGAAGAAATAACAACGGACGATATGGATCTTTCTACAAAAGATTTAGACACCTTAATGGATTATGCTTTTGCACTAAAAGAACAACGTGATTTTCTCCAAGCTCTAAAAGTTTTTCGCCAAGCATTGCTTTTATATCCTAGTAGTGAAGTTGGACCATTTTTAGTGATGGAGATAGGAAATATTCTAAAAAATATTGGATCCTATAATGAAGCGATTACGATATTCACTGAAGGTCGATTGCTACCAGGAGTGATCAACAATGATATGCTTGAACAGGAGTTTATTAATAATATCGCTTATTTGCGTATTGTTAAAAATATATTGATTAAAAATTCCTTAAAATTCATGCCATTTAATCAACTTCCCGAAAATGTATACAAGGAAATAAATGCCGAATTTTGTGAATGGCGTAATCAATTGTAACAGGTAACATTATATTTAGGAGGCTTATTATTAATGAAAAAAAGTGTGGACATTATCAATTTACCAATTGTTGACATCAGTGAAGGTGTTGAAATTGGTACTGCCAGTAAAATTGTTATTAATTCTGCAGAAGGTTCTGTAGTAGCTCTAGTAGTTAACGATGGAAAATGGTATCTTGGTGCTAAATTACTCCCATTTTCCGCCATTGCTGGTTTGGGGGAGTCTGCTATAACAACAATCAGTGCTAGTTCTGTCATCGCTGTAGAAAATTCTCCTGAGATGGAGCAATTACTTGCAGCCGATATTACAGTTATCGGTACAAACGTCTTAACTAAAGCTGGTCAACTTATCGGTACTGTGAAAGAAATCAGCATTGATACAACAGGTAAAATCACCAGCTGTGAAATGGAAGAGCTAAATGGCGAAATTAAAAACATCTCTGGTGAATCCATTCTTACATTTGGTAAAAAAGTCTTAATTATTGCTGACGAAGCAGAAAGCATAGTGGTAGCTTCTACTCCTGTAGAAACATTGAAAGCAGTGGAACCTTCGCCAATCATAGAAGAAAGCATTTCTACAGTGATCGAAACAATGATACCAGAACCCACACCTGAGCCTACACCAGAGCCTACACCAGAACCTATACCAACCACTACAGTAAAAGAAAAGGCTAGCGATGACTCCGCTAAAAAATTCGATGAAAAGCAACGCAAATATTTACTAGGTAAACAAGCTAGCCGTCGAATTGAAACAGATAATGGAGTATTGATCGTTGACCAAGGTGGCGAAATCAACGAAGAAGTATTACAAAAAGCTAAATTAGCTGGTAAGTTCGTTGAGCTATCAATGAATATTCAATAAATATAAATCCCCGCTGTAAGCGGGGATTTATTCCGGAATCAGAAAGTATATCACTTTCTCGATTCCAAGTAAGAACGACTAGGCTTCTGTCTGTGTCTGAGGACTTGGGCAAAGCCAAGTCTTTTCTTATCAGTTTATTAATTAATAATACATGGAAGGGTGCGCGACTTTGCAAATGCCACTAACTAAACATAAACTCCACTTGTTATTTTTTTTTGGTATTATTGTACTCTTCAGTTTAGTCAGTTTACTCGTTACGAATACTACCTTTGCATTTACTGATACTATTTATGATGGTATCATGGTTGGCAATGTCCCCGTAGGTGGTTTATCTGTCGATGAGGCCGAAAAAAAACTTCTAAATGCCTTTCAAAATCAAACAAACAACTCAGTAATAACGGTACGATATGACAACGATTCTTGGTCAATCAATCCCCAAGATATTGAACTTACTGTTGATGCAAAAGATCTTGCGTTGCAAGCTCATCATATCGGTCGCACAGGAAATATAATTACTCTTATACAAGAACGCTATTTAGCAGTTCATGGCGGCTATACAATCCCTTTTATACAACACTATAATCATGATAAATTATATGCATTTTTAGCCACAGTGGCAAAGTCAGTAGATCAGAACCCCAAAAATGCATCATTATTATATACAAATAAAGCAATTCAAATAATACCTGAAGTCTGGGGGCGCAAACTTGATATAGCAGCATCTATCGCTAATTTTACCACTACATTAAATAACGGAATTCTTTTCGATATCGAACTAACAGTGAACAAAGAATCACCTACTATTTTCTCCAAGGATTTTGCCGATATCGATAGTCTAGTTGCTGTATATACGACGGAATTTGATCCAAACAACAAAAATCGCTATCAAAATATTGCGATTGCCGCACAAAAAATTTCCAATCTCTTACTACACTCTGGCGAAGTCTTTTCTTTTAATCAAACAGTTGGCCTACGTTTACAAGAGTACGGATATAAAGAAGCTCCAGTTTTTATTGATGGCAAGTTACTTTTAGATTGGGGTGGTGGTGTTTGCCAGGTCAGCACTACATTATACAACACTGTACTGCTGGCAGATATGGAGATAGAAGAACGAACATCACATTTTCAACCACCTAGCTATGTTCCTCTAGGTCAAGATGCCGCTGTAGCTGACAATCTTCTTGATTTTAAGTTTAAAAATACATCACCATACAATATTTATATCACGAGTGAACTTTATAATAATCAAATTACAGTCTATCTTTTTGGTAAAAAAAATCCTAATGCTGCGGAAATTCGTATTGGAACTACATCAAAAACAATAGGGTATAATACGATAATTAAACAAGATAACTCTCTTCCTCGCGGCAAAGAGGTCGTAGAATCTATCGGTCAAAAGGGGTTTGAAGTCAAAACGTATCGAGTTAAAAGTGCGAATGGAAAAGAAATTAGTCGAGAACATCTATCATCCGATGAATTTCCACCAGAAAATAGAATTATCCGCATCGGAACGCAAGGAAAACGATCCGCTAAATAAAAAAACAGCACAAATTGTGCTGTTTTTTTATATTTTATAATGCCAAATACTATAAGCGCCGAAAAACGCCAATCACTTTTCCTAAAATCATTACATTTCGTGAATAAATAGGGGACATAAAATCATTTTCTGGTTGCAAGCGTATGCGATCACTTTCTTTAAAAAAACGTTTAACCGTTGCTTCTTCTTTATCAAGTAAGGCTACTACAATATCGTGATTCGCAGCATTCTTTTGTTTACGTACTAATACATAATCCCCATCAAAAATACCAGCATTGATCATACTTTCCCCTTGTACGGTAAGCATAAATACATCCTCATTACTTCCGATTAAAGAACTAGGCAAGGGATAGGTCTCTTCAATATTTTCAACCGCTAAGATAGGCTGCCCAGCTGTTACACGTCCGACTAAAGGTACTGATACGAAATCTTCTTGTCGCCATGATGATTCACCTAGTACTTCAAGAGCCCTAGGTTTAGTAGGGTCACGACGTAAAAATCCCATTTCTTCCAGTTTCGTTAAATGACTATGAACCGTTGAACTAGAGCGCAAATCCACAGCTGCACCAATTTCTCGTACAGATGGCGGATAACCTTTCGCACGCAATGTATCCTTAATGTAGGCCAAAATCTGTTTTTGCCTAGCTGTCAGCAAAGTTTCTTTATCCAAAATGTCATCTCCTATATATCAAATTAAAATATTGCAGAAATTATATTGCTCTAATTATACCAAGTATTAGTATAATTAGCAAACGCTCGTTCGTTTTTTTAAAGATATAATAAATCAACATGTGTTGCCGAATTATTTTCAATTATAGTTGCATATTGAATATAAGAACGCGCAACAGTTAAACTCTTATATGTC
>CAXYVG010000092.1:0-13579 GCA_964292325.1 uncultured bacterium
CTGTTGCGAGGCGATACGTCGAAGAGAACGAAGGCCTTGAAATCGCCGACTTCGACGTCGCCAGCACGCCGAACGAATCAGCCATCGCCGTCGCGAAAGACAGCGAAGGTTTTCTGGATGCGGTGAACGACATTTTGGATGAAATGGAAGACAGCGGCAAAATCGAGGAACTGATCCGTACGAATATTGAGATTATGGATGAGAACGCCGGGGTTTAATTAAGTGCAGAATTGCAGATAGGAAGGGCCGTCTCGAAAAATGAGACGGCCCTTTTTCTGGCGCTCCAGCATATTGCGGAGTGAACAGCCGAGAGAATCGTCAACAGTCGGCTGATCTGAGTGGATAGCGTCGCGAACAGTCGAGAGAAGGCCACACAGTCTGCTGATCTGAATCGATAACGTTGCGAACAGCCGAGAGAAGACCAGGCTGTCGGCTGATCTGAATAGATAGCATCGCGAACAGCCGAGATATGGCCGAACTGTCGGCTGTTCATCAGTCGTAGCAGTCTCAATATCCGACATGAAACTACTTTTGTCATAAAACAATAATGGTGCAGGCTCATATAACGCAATGAGTCTGCACCATTATTGTTTTTGGGCACTGTTTTCGGAGGTTTCCTGTGTCTTACTTTTTCTTCTTCAGATCCACATAGCCGTTGTACACAGTTGCGAAGATCCCGAAGAGGATGCCAACGATCGGAAAGATGATCCAGGCGCTCCCCCAAGCGTAATAAACGAAGCCGGCAATCAGATAAATGACCGCGGCAAGCGGAAAGACGACACCCGCGACGATACCGACCACCTTGTTTTTCTCGGCCTTATCCTTCGCAAACTCTCCGATCGACAGCAGTTTCTCGTAGGTTTCGTCCTGGATGCCGTAGAAGATGAACAGGAAGACGCCGATTGCGATGAAGCTGAGCAGGAATACGAGCGACAGGCCGTTATCCTCGCCAAGCAGTACAACGGAAAGCAGCATCGAGACGGGCGCCAGGATGCAGAGCGCAACCCCGATCGCGACAGCGACGGCCAACCGCGGCCGGAAAGCTTTGTGTTCAGCTTTCAGCCTGGTATAGGTTGTGGCGTCGAGTTGGACCCGTTTTTCCTCCAGCTCAAATTGCTCTTCCTTCATGCCATAGAGGATAAACAGCGCGACGCCGGCTGCGATAAAAATAAACAACGGCACGAGTGTCAGTATACCCAGCAGCTCACTCGTGCGGCCTCCCTGGCCATCTCGGTATCCTGTAAGGTACTGGCCGAGAAACAAGCTGGTTGGGCCCATGATGCACAGGAAAACACCTGTCGCCATCGCCCAGGCGAAGTGGTGACGATGATCGATGTACTCGTCCACTTGTTCGGGAGTAAGGTAGACTTCGTTCTCGGGGGCTGCTGCAGGTGCGTCTGGTATGTTCGACACTATGAAGTCATCAACATTACCATGAGCAGCTATGGAGCCGCTGATCGCCTCATGCTCGCTTTTGCCTTCTGATTTCAGTTGTTGGTACTTGTTTTGCATTTTTCTTAGCATGGTGTTCTTTTGTTCCAATACTTTCGGCGTCTTTGGCAGATTCGCAAAGACAGAATCCACATAATTGCTGATCGTATCCATAGGTTTCTCTCCATTCTTGATGATGAATCTGATTCAGTAGCTGTTATGAATGCCCAGGTGAACCTTACATAATTATGATTGATAAGTGCTTTTGTCTCATCTAAAGTGTAGCACTTTTAGAGAGGGCGGGGAAATGATATGAGCGAAATCAAGAAATGCAAATGGCGGTGGATAATAAGTGATATGATTTGAATATCAAACTATATAAGTGTATTGTTTATAGTATATAATTCACTTGGGGGTTTGATTATGACAGACGGAAATTCAAAATCAAAAACAAGCAACAACAGTAGAGATTTAATGGGGCTACAACCAATAATTGGAAATAAACAAATTGATGAGATAATGAAAGATGTCGTAAACGAACAAAGTGGAATTTTTCAAGTGAAAGATTTGACTGTACAGGGAATCCATCCGGAACAATTTAAGCGATATATTCAAAAAAGTGGAAAAATCGAAAAAGTTGGTCATGGGATGTATGTGCATGCTGACGAATTCACTGACGAATTTCAATTTCTGCAAATTCGTTTCAATAAAGGAATCTTTTCGTACGAAACAGCCCTCTACCTGCATGATTTGACGGATGTAACGCCATTTGATTATCACATGACATTTCCACAGGGATACAACAATAAACGTCTCACTGAGTCGGGCGTTATTTCATCTTATGCTGTGCCTGAACGATATAATCTCGGCATTAGTGAGATACAGAGTCCGTCGGGAAATCCCATCCGAGTGTACGATGTGGAAAAAACCATTTGCGATATATACAATACCCGCCATAAAGCGGATAAGGATGTACAACTGACTGCATTAAAAAGGTACATGAAACGGAAAGATAAGAATCTTTCTAGATTAATGGGTTATGCAAAAATCCTTAAGGTTGATAAAATATTGCGTCCATACCTGGATGCTCTTTTGTGATAATATGACAGAACAAATATGAGGAGTATCCAATGTCAAAAAAAACATTAGTGAAATTGCCTATTTCAGTATCAAGGGATGAGGCTCTAGATTTATTTCAAATTTTGGCAAATATAAATCGAAACGTTGGTAGATTGAGTAGTGAGTTTGAGCACTCCCGCATAAAGAACAGCATGCTAGATTTGCTTTTAATGGAAGAATCCGTGTACTCCAACATAATTGAGGGTACACAAGTAACGCTCACGGATATGATGGAAGAAGGCAGGGTAAATCCGAGTTGGAAAAGAAGGCAGGTGCTCAGTTATTACGATGCTCTATTGGAAGGTATTTCATACATACAGTCGGGTTACCCAATTAGTACACATTTGATTAAAACATTGCATCGAACTCTAATAGGGAATACCCAGGGCCTGGATGATTCTGAAGGGGAGTACCGAAAAATTCAAAATTTTATCGGGTTTACTAGCCGAATAGAAGAAGCAGTATATATTCCTGTGGAGGCAAATGAAATAGATGAATATATGGATAATTTGCATATCCACATTAATAGTCTCCCACAAAATGGTATAAAAAAAATTCAAAAATTTGACGATTTTATTTTTGATGAAACTTGCGATCCAATCATTAAGATAGCCATTATGCATGCTCAATTCGAATCAATCCATCCTTTTCTGGATGGAAATGGCCGAATGGGCAGAATTTTGATTGCTGTAATGGCAATCAATGTAGGCTTGGTGGATGTACCTGTATTTTTCGTGAGCGAGGAGTTCAAAAAAGAAAAGCAACGATATTACAGTCTGTTAAACGGTGTAAGAGGAGACAATCCGGATTGGTATGCATGGATTAAATTCTTTATTCAAGCATGTGGTCGGGTGACTGACAAGCTCCTCCACAAATTGAAAGCTGTAGAGGATTTAGCAGATAAAGGTCTGATGCAGTGCACTATAGAAGCTAATAGGGAAATCTGGTTATATACCTTTTCTGATCCTTATACCATTGCAGAACGCGTTGCGGAAAATTTGCGTATTCCAACTGTAACCGCTAGAAAAGGTTTGAAGTCACTATCTGAAACGGGCCTATTGTATGCAGATAAAACCGAAATAGCGAATAGGAAGTACCGAAACTATGATTTGATCAGAATCTTCAATTAAATAATGTTTGCAATAATAGGAAAATAAATATATTATTAATGCATAAATATTGAACAATGGACTTTCGGAATATTTCTAATTGAGATAAAATCAGCAGAAAATCTACTATTATAGATTGGTGGCTATCAAATTGGAATCAATTGCGCATATTAGAAGGAAGGATAAAAAAATTCAAACAGTTGAACAGCATCTGTTAGAAGTGAAGAATTTAGCAGAATCGTATGGCAAAGAAGCTAAAGTAAGTCATATTACAGGTTTAGCCGGGATGCTGCATGACTTAGGAAAATTTACCCAAGAATTTTCAACTTACATTAAAACTGCTTCAGAAAATCCGGATAATCCTCCGAAGAGAGGCAGTGTGGATCATTCTACTGCAGGAGGTATGTTTTTGTATGAATTATTCCATAAGAAAGATTCTTCCAATAACGAAAAAATCCTTGCTGAATTGGTAGGTAATGCCATCATTTCACATCATGGTTTTTTGAAAGACTTCAATAATCCTTCTTTAGAATCAAAATATTTAGAACGAGTGAGCAAAGAGGGGAAGAAAGAAGTCTATGCAAAGTATGATGAATTTAGCGGCTACTTTTATGACAAAGTAATGGATGAGGAATCGTTCTCAAATTATGTAAACAAAGCCTTGTACGAACTGAGCGAGTTCATTTCACAATCGGCACCAACTACATTGCGAACAAGTTTGTATTATTTGACGACGTTTGTATTCAGTGCGCTAGTGGATGCAGATAGGACAAATACCCGTCATTTTGAAGATGAAATCTATGAACAAAAAATAAGTAACCGTGAATTATTTCAATTATATGAAACGAAATTAAATGACCATTTAATTGAACTGCAGAAAAGTCCCAAGTCGAAATCTGAAATCAACAAGCTGCGAATGGAGATGTCTAATCAGTGCGAGAAATGTTCTGAGAATGAGAGCGGAATCTATTCGCTCTCTATCCCTACAGGAGGCGGGAAAACGCTGGCAAGTCTAAGATACGCACTAAAGCACGCGCTCAAACACAACAAGGAAAGAATCATATATGTGATTCCTTATACTTCTATTATCGATCAGAATGCAAAGTTGGTTAAAGAAATTTTAGACGATGACATAAATATTATTGAGCATCATTCCAATGTCGACTTCGGTCCACAAACTGAGAATGAATTGTCTGAAGAATTGGATGAAATATTGGTAAATAAAACTGAAAAAATTCGTCTAGCAACAGACAACTGGGATGCACCGATTATTTTTACCACTATGGTCCAATATCTGAACGCCTTTTATGCCAAAGGAAACAGATACACAAGACGATTACATAATTTGACGAATGCCGTCATCATTTTTGACGAGGTGCAAAAAGTTCCTTCAAAATGCCTCTCTTTATTCACAGAATCAGTAAATTTTTTGGATAAAATGGGAAATAGCTCAGTTTTACTGTGCACAGCTACGCAACCTAGTTTAGAAACTATCAAGCGAAAAATTCACGTAAAAAATGAAATTGTGGAGAATTTACCTGATGTGGTGAAAGCTTTCAAAAGAACTGAAATAATCGATAAGGTTAAGGACGGTAAGATGAGTAGAGAGGATTTGAAATTTTTTGTAGGGAATATCATGGATATGAATCAGAGCCTGCTCATCATCTTGAACACAAAAAGAGTTGCAAAGGAATTATATGCAGAGCTAGATACATCAAATGTAGGTGCAACTGTGTATCATCTAAGCACATCAATGTGTGCAAAACACAGAATGGATGTTTTGGAAAAGGTTAGGAATGATTTGGATGATGGGAAAAAAGTTATATGTGTGAGCACTCAATTGATTGAGGCTGGGGTTGATGTTAGTTTTGAATGTGTCATTAGATCACTTGCGGGAATAGACTCAATCGCTCAAGCGGCAGGTCGTTGCAATAGAAATGGAGAAAAGAAAATAGGGAATGTCTATATTATTGATTATGGGGATGAAAAATTAGGTAACTTATCAGAAATAGAGAAAGGACAAAAGGTTACCCGACAAAAACTGATTGATTTAGCGAACGAACAAGGTGAGAATAAAGTAGATTTGTTGTCTCCAGAAGTCATAAAGTTATATTTCGAAAAATATTATAATGAAATCGAATCGTTGCTGGACTATCCACTTCAAATTGTAGGTGGGAATATGAATACAACAATGGTGAATGTTTTACTGGGTTGTCCGTTTATGAACGAATACATCAGCAAATCAAAAGAGAATAGAAGTAAGGTAACCTTACTGCAAGCGGCACATAGTTATGCAGCGGAACAATTTTTCGTGATAGATCAGAATACAAAGTCCATCATCGTTCCATATGATAAAGTCGGTGAAGAGATAATTGCTGATTTAAATCGGCCATATGGTATAGAAAAGCTATCAGTCTTGTTAAAAAAGGCGCAACAGTACACGGTGAATGTGTACGAGAATGATTTCAAAAAGCTGAGCGAAAGCAAAGCTTTACGCTATCTTTATGACGGTTCAATATACACCATTGTACCCAGTGCATATAGTAAATTCTATGGAATCGATCTTGATAATAGTAGCTTAGTGGATGTTATTCAATTCTGATAATGTTGTTTGTTTTCCGTTTATAAGCCATAAGAAAAGGCTTATCCAAAAGATAAGCCCAGCTCTTATAATACATAATACATATTTCAATCCACGCATTTAGCGACAAGAAGAGTATACCATATTTTTGCATTTGAATGAAATATAGAAGATAAAAATTCATGTAATATTTATTATAATATAAAATTTGCATTGAGCGAATTAAAGGAATATAATAAACGTAAATAAGGTGAGAGAAGGGTAGAAATGAGAAATAGCGTCGAATTTGTTGTGTATGGACCTTATGCTTTGTTCACGGACCCTCTGACTAGGATGGGCGGGGAAAAATTATCCTATCAGCTACCAACGTACCAATCGCTTAAAGGTATAATTGAAAGCGTTTACTGGAAGCCCACTATTGTGTACTATATCGATGAAATCAGGATAATGAATCCCATAAGAATGGAATCAAAAGGGATGAGGCCTATCAATTATGGAGGTGGAAACACACTTGCGAACTATACCTATCTTCGGGATGTTAAGTATGAAGTGAAGGCACACTTTGAATTCAATCCGTATCGTCCGGATTTGATTTCTGATCGTAATGAACACAAACACCATAATATCCTTAAAAGATCAATCGAAATGGGAGGGAGAAGGGATATCTTCTTGGGCACAAGGGAATGTCAGGCATACGTTGAACCAGTAAAATTTGGTGAAAATACGGGGTATTATGACGAAGCTGAAGAAATGCATTTTGGGACAATGGTGCACGGGTTTAATTATCCCGATGAAACGGGTAAAGATCTGTTGGAAGTTCGATTATGGAATCCGGTGATGGAGAATGGCGTTATCAAATTTATTAGGCCGGAAGACTGTAAGAATGTCAGGACCATCAAAAAGATGAAGGCCAAGCAATTCGATGAATCAAATGTAAATTTTGAGATGGATCTAGATTTATAAAGAAAGGAGAAATCAATGAGTTGGCTATTGGATTTATATGAAACTTATGAAAACAATGAGGACTATGTAGGGATAACGGACTATAAAAGAAATGGACAGGCATTTATGCTGCTTCCCATTTCTCATACCACTCAATCCGCACACATAGAAGTTCTTGTAACAGAAGATGGAAACTTTCACTCAGCTTCAGTAATCCCTAAAGACGATGCCATTACGGTTATACCCACTACAGAAGAGTCTTCCAGTCGTGCGGGTGCAAAAACAGCCCCCTATCCTTTGCATGACAAGTTGAGTTATGTGGCAGGCGACTATAATTTGTTCGGTGGAGACCCTAAAAAAGTAAATGATTATTCCGTGTACATCAAGCAACTACAAGACTGGAGCGAGTCGCCATTTGTGACCTCAAAGGTAGACAGTATATACAAGTATCTGTCTAAAGGAGAGTTGATTACTGATCTGGTAAAAGATAAAAAACTTTGGGCAGATGAAAACCACAAATTGCGGACAAAGTGGGACAGTTCTCTAGGCGACAGACCTGAAATATTTAGTGTGGTCACCGGGGATCAAGATGCAGCCTTTGTCAGATTCGATGTTTATTATCCGGATAAAGTTAGTAAAAAAATATGGATGGATCCAGCGGTACAACAGAGTTTCATTGATTTTTACAACACGAAGCTGCAAAATGATGATCTCTGTTTTGTGACCGGGAAAATGCAGCCAGGTACGGAAAGACATGCCAATAAAATTCGTAATCCTGCAGATAAAGCAAAGCTGATCTCCGGGAATGATACAAGCGGTTTTACATTTCGGGGCAGATTCAATACCTCCAATGAAGTGGCAGGAATAAGTTATGAAGTTTCACAGAAAGCGCATAATGCTTTGAAATGGCTCATAAATAGGCAAGGAAAGGATATAGATGGAAGAGTGGTTCTAGTGTGGGGGAATGACAAACTGGATTATGTCGATCCCTTGGCAGGGGGCGAGGCAGTAGCTGGTTATGCCCAGACGCAACAGTCATTTTCTATTGAATTATCCAAGGCTATCGATGGTTATAAAAATGATTTAGAAACAGACTCCAAGGTAATCATTCTAGTATTGGACGCTGCCACAACAGGAAGAATGGCAGTAATCTACTACCGGCGAATAGATGCTGAAGAATATCTGGACAAGATAAAACAATGGCATTACAACCACACCTGGAGACAGATCGGTGAAGAAAAGAAAGTATTTTTTGGTGCACCATCAATTAAAAATATTGCAGTAGCTGCACATGGCGAGAAAGCGAATAACAAAGTTATCAAGTCCGTAATGGAAAGACTGCTTCCTTGTATCATTGATGGAAGAACGATTCCCAAGGACATAATAAATTCTTGTGTCAGAAGAGCGAGTAATCCGGTTGCTATGGAGAGATGGGAATGGGAGAAAGTGTTAAGCGTGGCATGTGCTTTGGTAAATGAGAAGGGAGCAGACGGTGTGGGACTAGATAATAACATTAAGGATAGGAGCTACCTATTCGGCAGATTATTGGCAGTGGCGGATGTCCTTGAAAATACGGCGTTACGGGCCGACGAGAAAAAACGAATTACGAATGCGGAGAGGTATATGAGCGCGTTCTCACAACATCCTAGTCGGACTTGGGAAATCATCCAAAAAGCAATTCAGCCATATAAAGCAAGACTAGGAGAAAAATCAATTTTCTATACAAAACAAATAGATGAGATACTTTCCAAAATTGAATTTGAAGATTTCAATGATAAACCATTGAAGAGTGTTTATTTGTTAGGTTATTCCAGCCAGCGGCAAGAATTATATACTAAAAAACAGAAAGTTGAGATTTTAACTGAAACAACATTAGACGATAAATAAAAGCATAAATAAAAGGAGGAAACAAATATGTCAGTATTAGATCACAAAATTGATTTCGCGGCAATCATTTCGGTGACAAAGGCCAATCCCAACGGAGATCCCTTGAATGGTAATCGTCCAAGACAAAACTATGATGGAAAAGGCGAAATGTCAGATGTATGCATTAAAAGAAAAATACGCAATAGACTTCAAGATATGGGAGATTCAATTTTCGTACAATCGCAAGATCGAACAGATGATGGTTTCCAATCTCTCAGGGATCGTGCGGACTCTAATGAAACATTGAAAAAGGCACTTGTTGATAAGAAATCTAAAATAACATCGGATGAGTTTGCCTCAGTTGCTTGCTCAGAATGGACAGATGTCAGAAGTTTTGGTCAAGTGTTTGCATTTAAAGGCTCTGAACTTTCAGTTGGCGTAAGAGGACCAGTTTCGATACAGACCGCTGTGAGCGTAGATCCGGTAGATGTGACAAGTATGCAGATCACAAAAAGCGTTAATTCTACAACTTCGGATACAAAAGGATCAGATACAATGGGGATGAAGCATTTTGTAGAATTCGGTGTTTATGTATTGAAAGGTAGTATCAATACCCAGTTAGCTGAAAAAACTGGGTTTACAAACGAAGATGCTGAGAAAATCAAAATGGCGCTTCAAACGTTATTTGCTAACGATGTATCCTCGGCGAGACCCGATGGCAGCATGGAGGTGAATAAAGTCTACTGGTGGGATCATACGTCCAAGCTAGGGCAATATTCTTCAGCAAAAGTGCATCGCTTGCTATCGCTTGAAAAGAAAACCGAGCACCCGTCTTCTTTTGAAGATTATGCTGTAGAACTTGCCTCGTTAGATAATTTGAATGTGGAGATTCTGGATGGTTTATGATGAAGATGACTTTCTGTTATTATCAGGAATTCAACATTTTGTATTTTGTAAACGACAGTGGGCATTGATTCATATCGAACAGCAATGGGATGAAAACGAATTAACGATTGAAGGGCAAAATCTCCATAAAAAGGCTGATGAGCCCTTCATCAGAGAAAAACGGAAAGAAAAACTCATCATTCGCGGAATGCCGGTAAAATCGTATAGCTTAGGCACATCAGGCATTTGTGATGTTGTTGAATTTATTCAAAATGAAAAAGGAGTATCCATCCATGGTGAGGAGGGGCTCTACCTACCTGTTCCTGTTGAATATAAACACGGAAAACCCAAAGGAAATGATGCGGATATTCTGCAAATGGTTGCTCAATCCCTTTGTCTAGAGGAAATGCTTTTATGTTCGATCGATGTGGGATATCTATTCTACAATGAAACCAAACGAAGATCTGAGGTACGTATTACCCCGGAGTTACGCGATAGGGTAAGAAAAATGTTTGCCGAGATGCATGATTTATACCTAAAAAGGCATACTCCCAAGGTTAAAACAGGTCCACATTGTGAGCGTTGCTCATTAAAGGATATCTGCCTGCCTAAGTTAATGAATAAGGAATCAGTCAGTTCCTATTTGGAAAGGAGGCTTGGTTTTGAAGAAATTACTTAATACAATTTACGTTACAACGCCAGATTCCTATCTTTCTTTGGATGGCGATAATCTTGTAGTATTGAATAATGATACAAAAATCGGTAGAGTCCCGATGCATAATATTGAATCTATCGTTACGTTTGGCTACACAGGTGCAAGTCCAGCTTTGATGAGATACTGCGTGGAGCATAATGTATCCTTGACTTTCATGAGACAGAGTGGGAAATTTATGGCAAGGGTAATCGGTCCTTCAAGGGGAAATGTAACTCTTCGAAAAAAACAGTACCAAATTTCCGAAAATGAGAGAGAATCAGTAAAAATCGCTCGAAACTTTATTATCGGGAAAGTCTATAATCACAAGTGGATATTGGAACGAGCAACTAGAGATCACCCTTTGTCAGTAGACATAAAATCTTTCAAAAATGCATCACAACAACTAGCTGTTTTGTTGAAAGAAATAAAGGTCTGCGATAACTTTGAATCATTAAGGGGCTTGGAAGGGCAAGCTGCAGTCAGTTATAACCGTGTGTTTGACGAAATGATTTTGCAACAGAAAGAGCATTTTTATTTTCATGGGAGAAACAGAAGGCCTCCACTCGATAATGTAAACGCCATGTTATCATTCGCGTATACATTACTGTCGATTGATATCGCCGGAGCTCTGGAGCAGGTAGGGTTAGATGCATACGTTGGTTTTTTGCATCGTGATCGACCAGGAAGGGCATCGCTAGCTTTGGACTTGATGGAAGAATTTCGCGGAATCATGGCAGACAGGTTTGTAATTTCTTTAATTAATTTGAAGGTCATTAATGAAAAAGATTTTATCCAAAAAGAAAATGGCTCTGTGATTATGACCGATGAGGGCAGAAAGAAATTTATATCAGCTTGGCAAAGTAAAAAACAGGAACCCATCACACACCCATTTTTGGATGAAAAAATAAGCTGGGGATTAGCTCCATATTCTCAAAGTCTGTTGCTTGCGCGGTCTTTAAGAGGAGATTTGGATCAATATCCACCTTTTCTATGGAAGTAGGTGACATGTTATTCTAGCTTTGATAACCTATGATGTCAGCGTATCGGATAAAGCAGGTAGAACTAGATTGCGCAAGGTAGCGAAAACTTGCCAAAATTATGGTCAAAGAGTACAAAATTCAGTATTTGAATGTATTGTGGATAATACGCAACTTACTGAATTAAAAATAAAATTGTTGGATATTATTGATACGAATGAGGATAGTTTGAGGGTGTATATCATCGGTAATAACTACAAAAATAAAGTGGAACACTTCGGAACAAAAAAAGCTATGAATCTGGAGGATGTGTTATTCTTCTAGTGCGAACCTGAAGTGAACATAAAAGTACTAGAAGCTTCGCACCTCTAAAATGTATTATAATTGATGTGATTAGCTTAATATTTATTGTAAAAACGAGTTATAGCTAGTTAATCTGTTGATTTATACATAAATTCATTGATTATCGCTATAATTCGCCGTCGCACTCCTCGTGAGTGCGTGGATTGAAATTAACAGGCAATCAAGAAGCGGCGAAGCGACAGGAGTCGCACTCCTCGTGAGTGCGTGGATTGAAATAAAGCAATCGACGAGTACACCAATTTAAAATAGGTCGCACTCCTCGTGAGTGCGTGGATTGAAATCAATCATTTCAACTGAATATCATGCAAACTTTGGGTCGCACTCCTCGTGAGTGCGTGGATTGAAATGGAAACTACCCACACCCGCATGCGCTTTTCCGGCTTGTCGCACTCCTCGTGAGTGCGTGGATTGAAATAGCAACAAGCAAATGCAGGTATTGACCTGGTGGCGTCGCACTCCTCGTGAGTGCGTGGATTGAAATAATTGTTGTGGACGGAGGTGGTGGGGGAACGCCCGAGTCGCACTCCTCGTGAGTGCGTGGATTGAAATAATTACGGTATCTGCATATATTCTCAAACTCGGGCGTCGCACTCCTCGTGAGTGCGTGGATTGAAATTGTCTGTTGCACGTCCAATGGGCAAGCTGAAGGTTGTCGCACTCCTCGTGAGTGCGTGGATTGAAATAAGCCAGGCGGCCAAAACGTGGAAGTGTTAGGCCAGTCGCACTCCTCGTGAGTGCGTGGATTGAAATATTTCGCATCTTACTCACTGTACCAATTATACCACGTCGCACTCCTCGTGAGTGCGTGGATTGAAATCGTCCATGTTAATGGGTAACGCTAAACTGATGAAGTCGCACTCCTCGTGAGTGCGTGGATTGAAATCTTTTGCTAACGGCGTGGCCGAAACGGAAGATACAGTCGCACTCCTCGTGAGTGCGTGGATTGAAATTGTTGGTTATTCCCTTGGTACTGTTGACCGCTTGGTCGCACTCCTCGTGAGTGCGTGGATTGAAATTGCCTCACCAACAGAAGAAGCGGTGTAAATGGGGTCGCACTCCTCGTGAGTGCGTGGATTGAAATTATGACAACCAACGCAGCGAAGACCACCGACTAGGTCGCACTCCTCGTGAGTGCGTGGATTGAAATTTTAAATCAGGCACACGAATTTAAAGCTCGAAAAGTCGCACTCCTCGTGAGTGCGTGGATTGAAATACCAACTCAACACCGATAAAGTAGAACTAAAGCACGTCGCACTCCTCGTGAGTGCGTGGATTGAAATGATACAATTCCCCAATCCTCCAAACCCAACTCCTCGTCGCACTCCTCGTGAGTGCGTGGATTGAAATCTCTCCATCTTACACACGCATAACAACCGGCAACGCGTCGCACTCCTCGTGAGTGCGTGGATTGAAATTGGTTAGATCTATTTAACAACTTAAACATGATCATGTCGCACTCCTCGTGAGTGCGTGGATTGAAATAGGAAATACGCGCCAAAGCAGCCTCCTACTTACGCGTCGCACTCCTCGTGAGTGCGTGGATTGAAATTATTTAGCTAATGTCTACTGAATAATTAACAAACCTTATCATAACAGCGTTTTTAGATGTTTT
>CAXYVG010000093.1:0-13556 GCA_964292325.1 uncultured bacterium
AGTTTCTTGACATTGATAACAAAACATTCCCATTTCATTATTCCTCCCCTATTTTCATGGTCACAATTGTTTTTTCCATATTATAACATATGAACAATTTACAATGATGTGATATCTGTCACACTCTTTAGGGTGTAGTATCATTTTGGGTATGCCGATATAATTGATATCATTTCATTGTGTTTTTATCATAATATGTCGCTTTATGTACCTTCGTCAACATGCGTACTAACTCCTGCCTACATCCATAAGAAAATAATCTAACTATGGTCTTACTATGTGAAACACTTTCAATAATTTTACCAAATATCAATTCTCACTATTTTTCTTAATAACGCTCAACCCAGCTTTTATAATTTGTTTCTCATTGTACATTTTTTCATCAGCTAAATTAATTAACTCATCTATTTGAGTTTTTTGTCTGTTATCATGATCAACAATCCCGTGGCTCACGCTTATAATATAAGGTCTTTTCTCATTTTGATTAATCTGATTGTAACTTTGAACAATGCGTTCCCATACAGACTCCGCCATATCAATTGCGATCCCATTAAATACAATGAGGAATTCATCACCGCCTAATCTAACAAGAAAATCGCAATCTCTAAGTGTTTCTTTTATAACATTTGCTACCGTTGTAATGAGTTCATCCCCAAATTTGTGACCAAGTGTATCGTTAACCTCTTTTAGACCATTGATATCAATAAAACACAAGCTAACAAGAAATTGCCGTCTTTCATCCGCAGGAAATAATTCGTTAAGTTTTGTAATGCCAGCACGTCTGTTTAACGTCTTTGTTAGTGGATCAAACTCAGAATAGAACTTTATTCTTGAGTAACTCCTCTTATTCACATACACTAAAAATCCTACGATACCAGAAAGAATACTGATGAATATAAAATATAACCTATTTTTCTTTAAAATATCACTTAATAAGCTCCATATGTTGTCATTAAAGTAACCACTATTTTCAACGTTTCTTTCAAAAACTGAAACAATATACCAATTACTATCTCCAAGAATAATCTGTTGATTATGACTATTATTTTTCCCTGCAGTATATTTATGACTTAGGCTCACTGGTGATGCAGTAATAAGACCGTTTTTTGTTGTTTGCTGATCTTTTTTCTTAAGAATTGATATCCATTCATTTGGATACTCTTTTTCAAATGTATCTCCCTTTTTTTCATCGAACATGAATTTCCAGTCATCGTCTGGATTAGAAGATGACAATCTATAACCAGCTGCATTCACCAATATAATTTCACCTTGGCTATTACCAGCTAATTTTCTAAATCCTGACAGCATGGAATCTGCAAGATAATTCAGAACAATAACCCCTTTTAACTCTCCCTGTTCATCATAAATCGGGGTAGATAGTCTTATCATAGGCTTATGCGGAATTTCAATTTCACCTTGTTCTACATTAAGGTCGAGAGGAGATACATAGACACTTTCCTCTTTTAACTTTATGGCTTCAGTAAAATAATACCTATCTTTTTTATTTTGCATATCCTTTTCAGGAACTGCATATCCGCCATTACTGCCAATATTAATGCGAATTTTTTCATCTCCGCTAGCATCAAGGAATCTAATTTGATCATAGATACGTCTCTGAGATGAAAATTCTGACCAATTTGCAGATATGGTAGCATAGTTATTTGTATTTAATAGGTCTTTTTTGTATGCATGATGCAAATAATGAAGATCCGACAAAAGCATATTAAACTCATGACTTAAAAAATCATCTTCTAACTTAACAACTCTTTCCTCTTGTCGCTGCAGTTCTACGACTTTTGCTATTCTTACTTGTTTTTCAATAAAAAACAACACTAGGAAAGAGATAATAAAAATAGCTAAAAATGAAATGATGAAATAACTAATATCGTACTTTTTATCATGACTATGCTCATTTTCCAAAACAGAATCCCTCCCTTAAATAAATAAGCTCTCGGAATTCCCTAACCCTATAAATCAGTGGTTTGTTCCTAGCACTAAAACGTGCATCCTCCCAATTTCATGGGGGGGTGTTTTTGAATTATCAAACTGGAAATTCCAAAGCTATTTTTCATTATACCTCAAAAAGCTTCATAATACAGCAATTTAATGCCTGAGTCATCCACATATTTTAGAGGGCTACTGAATAGTTATTAATTTTGAAAATAAATTAATTGAACTTTTTACCACTTATTCAACAAAAAATCTTTGATATTCAAATGTATAATTCCTTTCTTATTTGGCATTGTTGCCAATGGACAAAATGAACTCAGCCATTGTCATTGCCGAGTTTACAATAAGTCTGGCATGATGTTCGGCAATGTTTAATCTTCGATTTCCTACACCATGGGCATCACTGTTTGCATTACGCATTTCCGTAACAGATGAAACAATTTTTTCCAAACCCGAAAGCAATGTATTAATTCTTCTATCAATATCTTTATCTGCATGCATATTGTATAAATCCTTAACTTGTTTATACAATCTTCCAATATCTCCAGCAGATGATGGTGCTTCATTTTTCTTTTCTATGACATAGCAAAAGACTTCTTCCAACAAAGTTCTGGATTTTGTAATCGCACTATCATAATTTTTGCTTACAACATCTTGCATGGCTCTGTCAGATATATCTTTTATGTAATCACGATCAATATTTTTCACTGCGGGTGCTGTAATTTCTACGGTTCCACCACTGGGTATTACAAAAAACTTTTTATTGCTGATGACAAGTTTGTTGCCGCCAAAATAAAGGGTATTGTTAATCTGCTCTATTATAGTGCTGATAATATGATTATAAATATCATCTATCTGCTCAGGCGTTTTCCCTTTTAGTTTTTCCTCAAATTGTTGTTTGGAGAACAGGTATGCTAATAAATCACTAAACCTGTTGTTAGTAATACAATAAGACATAATGTCATCCAAGTAAACCCATCTACTTTGTGATCCGTATGTAACCGACAACCCAAATAGCTGTGAAATATCAACCATTTTAGATCCGCTCAAATATGGCATCGATATTGTTATATTGTCAATCTCACCGAATTGGGTATCTCCATCGAGGATTGCAATAATAGTTTTACTTCTTAATAATTCATAAGGTGATTTAACTTTTTTATCTAGCATATGTTATCCTCATTCCACTATGACTTGCCCGTTATAAGCATCGTCCTCAATCAGTAGCGAAATTAGATACTATTTTTGAAAACCGATACGGCTCCATTGCATCTTTCGCCTTTTGAGAAAAGCTCACTCCCCACTCTGGTTCCGAAGTTTGTCCTGGTTTATCATAATCTTTGCCCTTGAAAGGATATATATCCTTTCCCCATTCAGTGGCAGGCACAAGATATAGGATTTTTTCATCTTCGTTGCGGGGTATGTAAGTCACCGCCATAAACAAGGCCGTGTCACCAATGTTAAATCTGCGTTTTTCCATGAATACGTAGCTGCTAATTTGCGATATGGCTCTAACTTTAATTCTCAGAATCCTGCTATTTAATGAAGCAATGAAATCAACGGGGCCCCTTGTTACAGGTCCCCTATCGATGGAAAAACCATGACTTTCAAACATTTTTTCAGCAAATGCTATCCCAGCTTTGTTTAATTCATGCTTATTCACTTATCTCCCCCCTAACATTTATAAACCACATGAAAATTGGATTACAACAATTCTTTTCTCAACTGGCTAATAAACAATTCCTCTCTTTTTTCAACAAACTCAAGAAAATTAGCAAATGACAAGTCAATATTCTTTGGTATGTAGTGTTTCTTCTTGTAGTCGTCTATAGCATCGACGGCAATAGTTTTCTTCAGCCACACGTCAAAATCGGCGTTATTCTTCTCAATGTTCGGTATGGCTTCCAAAAGTTGCAAGTTCCCGATATAGTTGTAGTTGTCAAGGAAATCGCCTATATTCTCAGTTTTTACACCCCTCTTCTCCAGTTTCTTTTGCGTAAAAGCGCTCTTGGGGAATATGTGATCAATATGGAAATTATTTCTCAAGTCTGCCCATGGATATAAAATTGACAGAATCACCAAAGTATTACCATGTCCATACTTGTTATAAAGCAGATTATTGATGTCTTCATCCGTAAACACAAGAGTGCGATTAGTGCCTTTAAAGTATTTAATTATCTCATCAAGCGGGAACTCTCCTGAAGTGTTCCTTTTTACAATATCTCTTATCGGCTTGAGTACGCCGTCAGGCATAAAACTGAACACTCGTTTAAGCAACGATAAAGTAAACCATTTTTTAATTTTGGCTCTGTCGCTAATTTTAGAACTGGATACTTCAAAGTTGTCAGGCAAGCCAATATTTTTGAGATAATACGCAATAGGTATGATCAAATTATTAGAAGTTATATTTTCCCGGCTAAAACCAAAACTCGCGATTAAGCGAACCGCATCCCGAATGGCTTTTGTTATATCATCCCAGTTATCTTCGATTTTCAGCATATTACTTCTATTGAAATTGTCTACTTTAAATGTTATATCCGTAAAATCACTAAGAACCAGACAAGCCTTTAATGCAAAATCCTTGTTAACGTTAAATCCATTGCCAATTTCATTGATTTCATCCACAAACTTATTTATTTCTTCTCTGGCATCCCGCTTTTCCCACTGAGCTGTTGCAAATGAAAGTAATAAATCCGAATAGCTTAGCGTAGTGCCTCCGCTATTCACACGAATAAAAATATTCAACACCTTGTCGAGCTCCTTGCTCTGTTCAAGATAGTAGCTGACGGTAGGATTTATATGAATTATTGCATACAACTTTGATAACGTATCGTTCGCAAAATCCATTTTATCATTTGCAACATCTTTATTGACGATATTTTTTGACCAATATTTCATTACATCGGATAAGCTTTTCATATCAAGCATTTCTCCGACCTTAAACCAGTGATGGTCATCATCATTGTCCTTGGCTTCGCTATCCGTCAAAAACTCAAAATCATACTCATACTCTGCATCCTCAGAGGGGTTTAGCAAGTTCAGATACAGTTTTCTGGTAGGATAGGCCTGTTCATTATCCCACCGTTTATATGATAATTTGTATGCGTAAGAGCCTTTTAGTCCTATGTATAAGGAGGTTAATCTCTGCTGACCATCAAGAACAGCTATGATGTCTTCCGAGCCGTTTAAATTCGCCTTTTCATTATGTCTTTTATTACGCTGATGGTAGTCCCTCAAAAACTCATAAAACCGAAATTCTTTGGTGTTCTCCCTGCTTACTTTCCAAAAGAGGAATGCATTAATAGGATACTCCCGCATTAAGCTGTCAAATAGCTTTGTTATCTGATCTGTATCCCATACGAATTCCCGCTGAATTGATGGAAGCAAATATTTTTTTGCATGTATTTCTGATATTACCTCGTTAATTGTCAGTGGCGTCTGAAATGCCATTCTTACTCCCCCCATTAATTATCACATAATCCTCATCTTTGTATGTTGTTTGAACTGAAATTCTTGCCTAAACCGCTCCCAGCTCGATTATAGCCCTTTCACAATTTCCATAAAGCGATCAAAGGAGTAGGCTCCAGGATAATCTGGCTGTTTTGACTCAAACACCATAAAATAGCGGAATTTTTTCCCAGCAAGTGAACTCCATTTCATTCCGACATTAGCTTTCTGCTTGGATTCACTCTCTAGAAAGTCACCCTTTGGTTCAATAACCAAAATCCTGCCGCTATGAGTCATTACAATGATGTCGGGATATGCGTGTACATGCCCATTGATTTGAAAGCCTCGCCGAGAAATGTTGCGATGCCACCACTTAATGTTGTTAAGCGCGGATAGTTCCCAAATTACCTTGCGCTCATAACCGTTCATATCCTGTTCTGACGTATAAAGCGAATTGGGAATTGTTGAAGTGAATGATACTGGCGAAATAGATGATGGTAGCTTGTAACTTGGTTGGCAAGTAATAATCTCCTGCTCCAACCATTTATCAAAAATCTCAGCAGAGTGCCGCACGAGCAAAGATTTAACCTTTTCTTGTATTTTCAGAATATAGGGGTATGGCGACTGCTCCAACTCGGATAATTGATCTTCAGTCATGGTATCAACAATCCTATCAACATATTCCCGTAATTCCTTGTCATTCACGCAATTGAAGGAAGATAATTTCTTGCAAATCATACCCTTGCAATAGCCAAGCCTTTTTTCCGATGGTTGGGAATTAAACCATTCTTTAAAATAGATATTATCGAAACCAGTAATTTTCCACGCTCGCGGCTTTGCGTCTTTTGAATCATCAATATCGACACGTGCTAGTTCTGCAGGTGCAGTAGAAAAGTCTATTTGCACATCCTTATCTTTAAGCGTGAAGCCCTTTGTCAGATTGTCACGTTCCAGCAGACTATATTCGTTATCGGAAAACAGGCTCGCACCCGTAGCAAGCATAAACTGCGGAAATAACAATGCAGCGCCTTCCTCTGCAAATTCTTCGTTCATACGGAAACAATTCATTTTATCCCTCACCTCCTGCGGCGCAGCTGTAAGTGCTGTTTCCTCTGAAGTCTCCAGTTCAGTCGCATACTCCTTGCTATGCGTAATCGCCGCACTGAGCATATCGTCCGACTTGATACTTTCGGTTGTCGCTGCGGTTTCGATTTCCTGCATAGCAATCTCGATTTTAGCTTTCAATATGGCAGTGTCCACTTCCGAGCCATCGTCCATTTCTGTCATTGAGACAGAAAGTTCAGTCTGTACCGGAATTTCCGAAGGTTGTGTCGTTTCTTCTAGTTCAATCTCTTCTACACGATAATCCTTGCTGCTGAACCCTGCGCAGTTCAATCCTTCCACAACCCTATCCAACGTTCCGTAAAAATCAGCGGAGGAGGTTATGACATATGAGAGGTTCAGTACATCGCTATCATTTGTTTTTGTATATGGCAAGCGCAACACTCGTCCGAGAATCTGCTCAACATCCACTACAGAGGTGCGGTTAGCAACTGTTGCAAGCACGTAGGCAAAAGGGCAATCCCATCCCTCTTTTAAAGCATTTACCGTGATTATATAACGGATAGGACAATCAGGAGACAACAAATCCTCCTTTTTCAGTTCGTCCTTGTCGCCTGTTTTAATGGCAATTTGATTTTCAGATATACCAATATCCACAAGTGTTTTTTTGATTTTATCATAGGTTGTACTGTCGGCAGAATTTTTCGGTTGTGCTTGAAACAGTACAATCGGACGGATATATCTGCCGCTTGTAGTTTGTTCCTGCTTGGCCTGTGCCTCCAGCTTTGCACGAATGCTGATAGCATCAGAATATACATCACTCTGGCTTTTGCGGTTGTAAACAATGACCGGCAGCTTCACCATTTCTTCTTTTTTAAGCTGCGCAGCATCTACAAAAGATATGATATTGCTGCCTTTTTTCGGCGTGGCTGTCAAATCGAGAACAAAAGACGGATTAAAGTCATTCAGCATTTTCACGCTTAGGTCTGAAGTTGCGTGGTGGCTCTCGTCCACAATGATAATGGGATTAAGTGAGCGTACTACCTGTATCAGCGCTGTTTCGTCTGTATCATCAAGCAGAACATCAGGATTGTTCATAGTTTTTGCAAAGCCTACAAGGTTTCCGTTCTCCTGATAAGCCTTTCGCCCTTCCTTCTTGCTTGTGCGAAAAGAATCGTAACTTAGGACAAAAACAGAAAGCTGTTCTGTAACGGCGGTGGGGTTAAAATTCTGTCCATTCAAAAGCTGTTCCTTTGAATATACCTCCACACGACTTCTGAAATCCACATCGATTTTCTGACGATATGGATGTGAAGAGTTAGTAAGCGCCTTAAATGTTTGTGCCAAAATAATATCAGACGGAACAAGCCACACGACTGCCTTTGCTCGGATATTAGGTATAGAATCAAATATAGGCTTGATAGCGTTTACCGCGATGAAAGTTTTGCCTCCACCTGTGGGAACTTTCAGACACACATGAGGAACACCTGATATGACTGAGTTGTATGGTGGCATACCATTCATGCCAACCATAACGTTTTTTTCTTCCCAAACAGTTCGATATGCCTCTGAAATGTTTTGCTTTTCTGTCAGAAGCGCAAGAAATCGGCAAAGGTCGCCTATGACATTTTTTTGATAGGTTTTCAGTTCCATTTGCTTCACGCCCCTTTATAGCTTCGCAATATCTCGCGGAATTTTCTTGAATGTAATGTTATATCGTTTCAGTTCGCTCTCAGAAAGGGTGCAAAGATCAGCATAAATGATATAGCTATCTGCCTTTTCTCTTATTGATGCAAGGAATTCATAATCAAGGGTAGTGATATCGCTTTTCTCGTAATAAAAGTAGTATGCGGTATCATTGTTTATGCCAAGCTGATACTTATTTTCGATGTTTTCGTAAAGTGGCAACGGTTCTTTAGTCTCCATGTAATAAACATATTCACGAATTTTGTGCTCGTCCACACTCTCGTTTAGATTCCCTTCTGGTAGGAGAAGTGCTTCTCCAAGTTTATAAAAACTGAAACTACCGCCTGTCCCTTCCACATCGTCATAGCCGTTTATAACGCGCTTTACGCGCTCGGCAGTTACGCTATCTGCATAATCTTCCATCTCCACAAGAATAACTTTACGATTGCCACCATCCCTCTTGTTCATTCTTAAAACAGCATGGGCAGCCGTGCCTGAGCCCGCAAAAGAATCAAGTATAATAGAATTTTTATCGGCAGCTTGTTCCATGCAATATTCAACTATACCTGTAGGCTTTGGCGTTTGAAATACACCTTTACCGATAATTTTTTTTGTTTGTAGTGTGCCTGTTTCGGCAGCAAATTCGCTGCCCATCCAAACAGATTTAGGCTTGATACGTTTACTTCCGTCATTTGGCAAATAATCTTTTTGAAAAACATCGTGTTCGTTGCGTCCTTTAACTAACCGAACTTCTATCTCATCTATTCGCTCTAATAATGTGCTTTTCCCCCAACGCCAAGTTCCATTCTCTCCGCTGGATAGCCTTGGTAATATCTCTACACCGTTTTCAAAGGGATCAAGAGAGATTTTCGCCTTTTCTGATGAATAATAAATGGGATAAAACAGATTAGGTCTGTCCACTTCTCTGGCGTTACTCCCCCTTTTTCGTAGTCCTAATAAACGGTATTTTCCTCTTTCATCCACTAATTTGTACTCTTTTTCGTACTCCTCTGGAATTGCAACACCATTTGTAATGAAATCGCCTTTTTGGTATATCAACAAACTCTCGTGTGCCGTTGCTATATATTTATCATCACTTCGCCCTTTAAGATTATTAACAACAGCAATATCAGCGATAAAATTATTTCCTCCAAATATTTCGTCACAGAGTAGTTTTAAATTGAATTTTTCATTACTATCAATACTGATAAAAATTGCTCCATCTTCTGAAAGCAATCGTTGTAATAGTTTCAACCGCGGATACATCATACACAACCATTTGTCATGACGAGATAAATCTTCGCCTTCTTTTCCGACAACTTCGCCCAACCACTTCTGAATTTTAGGATCGTTCACATTATCGTTATAACACCAACCCTCGTTGCCTGTATTGTAAGGTGGATCGATATATATGCATTTCACCTTGCCCTCATAGCGTGGGACAAGGGCTTTTAGTGCTTCTAGGTTATCTCCATGGATAATCATGTTTTCACTGCCATTATCCTCATCGTGCTGGCCATTTTGATCATAACTATATTGCCGTTCTAGCACACGAAACGGCACCTGCTGATGATGATTTATTACTTTATCTTTTCCAATCCATTCAAGTGTCGGCATTACGTTACCTCCCGTTGTTTGAGTTATCCGGCACAAACTCTAAAATATCGTCCACACCACAGCCAAGAACGTAACAAATTTTTTCAATACTGTCGAGAGATACATATTTGTCCCGTTTAAGGCGAGTAATTATATTCGCACTGAATCCCGCCCTTTCAGCAAGTTCGGCGTTTGTCATCTTTTTGTCTATCAATAGCTTAAATAATTTATTATAGCAGACAGCCATTGCGGCAACCTCCTAAAGTAAGTACTCTGTTTTTATTATATCACGAATGTGTGAATAACCAAACGAATTGATGAGCTATTTCGGTCGTATACGGCAAAATCGGACTCCGGCCGTTTTTTGTTATGCTCTTCGTAGTATCTGATCTGTGCTTCGTAACTGCAATCTTCAAATAGTCCTAAACAAAGCAATTAGAATAAGGAGTTCTCAGCGTTTTAACGCTGGAAACTCCTTATTCACTGTATATATTGTAATAATTTCATCTAAAATATAGTAAACATAAACAACAAACGAAATTCCATTGCCCGCAAAGGAGGTTTCGTCTATAATATAATAAAACTTTTTTTAGACGATGAGGTGAATTCATGAATTATATACACAGAGCAATGGAGAATACTTTTCTCCGTTTTAGCAAGGAGTTTCCATCATTGTTGCTCACTGGTCCAAGGCAGGTTGGCAAGACAACCATGCTTCAAAAACTAGCTAAAGAAGAGAACATCGGGCGAGAGTATGTGACACTAGACGATTTGACGGAGCGCCAAATGGCGAAGAACGACCCGAAGATGTTCCTACAAATCCACAAGCCACCAGTATTTATCGATGAAGTACAGTATGCACCGGAACTATTTACCTACATCAAAATACATGTTGACCAGAACCAACGGACTGGTGACTTTTGGTTGACTGGTTCGCAGGTATTCAAATTGATGGATGGGATACAGGAATCGCTGGCTGGACGTGTCTGCCTGCTGCATATGGCTCCCATGTCACAGGCGGAAATCTACGGTACTTCCACTGCACCTTTTGTTCTGGATTTGGATCAACTGTCAAAACGAATAAAGGATCTCACTCCTATTGATACCCCTGCACTTTATGAGCGTATTTTCAGAGGCGGTATTCCTGCCCTCATCAGCGGGCAATATAGCGACCATCGAACTGCTTATTCCAGCTACATCAGCACTTTTATTGATCGGGATGTAAAAGAACGTTCCGGCTCTATAGATTCTCTTAAGTTTATGGATTTCATTACGGCCGCCGCAGCTTTGTGCGGACAGATGCTAAACTACAAGACGATTGCCGATGCTGCCAGTATTGACCAGATTACCGCCAAAAACTGGCTGGGGATTTTAGAGAAACTGGGCATCATATTTTATCTTCACCCGTATTCTAACAATATGCTTAAGCGCATGGTAACCAAGCCAAAGCTCTATTTCTATGACTGTGGGTTGGTGGCATACTTGACTAAATGGAGCGATAGTGATACCTTAATGAACGGTGCCATGAGTGGTGCAATTCTTGAGAATTTTGTGGTATCTGAGATTGTCAAGAGCTATCAGAACTACGGCTGGGAAGCCTTTATTTATTACTATCGAGATAAGGATACTAAGGAGATTGATCTTCTAATAGAGGATAGCGGCAAGCTATACCCTATGGAAATCAAGAAAACTGCCACCCCTCAAAAGCAGCTAACTCGTGTCTTTGGTGTGATTGACAAGGCTACTTTAGAGCGTGGAACAGGAGCTGTGCTTTGTACGACTGATAGACTGTCGGCGTTTGACAGCCAGAATTTAATTGTGCCTATTTGGGGAATATAAAATAAAATGCCTTTAGTCATTACCGAAGTAACGGCCAAAGGTATTTTCTTTTGATTAGGTATTCAGAAAAAGTTGCGGTTGGCATAGTTCTGCGTCGCTTAATCAGATATTACCCCATATTGTATTTCCAGTCGCCTCGTTAATAAATCCAGCTTCTAAAGACATAGCTAAAATATCTGCTTCAATTGCTTGTGGATTTTTAACATTATCAGTATCCTTAGCGCATACAACACTTTTAAATTGATCATGAAAATACAAATGACATAACTCATGGGCGGCCGTTAAATGTTATCCTCCATACCTTAAACTGGAATTAATTTTAATTATTTCATTACCATTATCTCGAATACAAGCTCCACTAATCCGCTCACTCATCGGATAAAAGACGACAGTTAAGTCGTCTGCACTATTCAACAAGGAAAAATTATCAACAGGCGAATATACATCTTCGCCAAATTATTTACATAAACTTACTGCATCTGAGTTAATATCAATCCTATCTTCACTGTTACTCTCCAATAAAGATGACATGAATCTTAGATTTAATGCCAATTTGTTCATAACAGCAATAGCCTCTAAGTCTGCTGCATTAATTCCATTTGCACGCAATGCAAATGGAATTGGAAGATTTTCACTACTTTCACTAGTAAAAAACTCCATTGAACAACCGAAAAGATTAGTAATTTTTCCGAGAATATCAGCACTAAATTGCCTTTCACCCTTTTCACATTTGGAAACATAACTTCGGTCGACATTCAAGTATTCAGCAAGTTGGCGTTGGTTTAATCCGCTCTGATTCCGTAAATCTTTAACTTTCTTTCCAACCAACTCAAAATTTAACATGACTATCACTCCTCTTGATAATAGTATATTCTCTTTTTATCATAAATTCAGCAAAATACTTTTATTATTTTATGCCAAATTAATAAATTCTGGACGCCCCCCTTCATCATCTGCTTCTCTAAGATATATCTCCGTTTCGATCTCCACATTCTGTCCTAGTAAAAGATAAAATGCCTTTGGTCGTTACTTCGGCAATGACTAAAGGCATTTTTTATTGTTTTGATAATATACTTTATATGAAGACCCTGTTTGTAAGGCTTATCTCTACCAATTATTCAACAAAAAATCTTTGATATTCAAATGGATAATTCCCTTTTGTGACATATCGACATCATCCATACTGACCACAAACTTAGGAAAGTTATCTTCGATTTGGAGTAGATTACCAAATTCCCGTTCCTGTGTTTTTTTATCAGTTAAAAGATAAGCAACTTGAACATAGACGATTTTCCCCTGCTTCTCAGCAACAAAATCAATCTCCTTGTTGTCAAGTTTACCTACATAAACATCATACCCTCGCCGCCGAAGTTCTAAATATACAATATTTTCAAGAGTTTGTGATATATCATCATGCTTATACCCTAATACAGCATGCTTAAATGCGTTGTCCGCTAAATAAAACTTTTCCTGCGTTTTTAAAATTTCTCTGCCTTGTAACTCCTGACGTGAGCACCTGTTCAATATATAGGCACCTTCTAGCTTTGAAAGATAATTATAGACCGTTTCTACATCTATACTCCGGCTCTGACTTGTTAAAAAACCTTTTATAGAATTCGCTGAAAAGGTGTTGCCAATATTATCAAAGGCGTACTTCACAATACGCTCTAGCTGGTCAATCTTCCGAATTTGGTTGCGCCTAACAATATCATTAAAAATGCTAGTGTTGTAAATATCTTTCACGATTGTATAAGCTTCGTCCAGTGTAAGCGGTTTTAGATGAACGGCAGGAAAACCGCCATATTCAATATATCTTAAAAATTCCTTAGAGAGGTCTTGTAGCTCACCATATGCTTTCCTAAACTCTAAATACTCAGCAAAAGAAAGCGGATATACGCGAAATGAAACATACCGCCCAGTCAAATATGTCGATATTTCCGAGGACATCATTTTAGAATTAGACCCTGTGACAAAAA
>CAXYVG010000094.1:0-13300 GCA_964292325.1 uncultured bacterium
TGGGGTATAGGGCTGAGTGGCTTTACGAAGGACGCAAGCGAAGCCCTATACCCCAGCCTCGACAGACTAACAATATATCTATTATTTTCTTAGTGGCCTATAGTTTTGGGATTCTCTTTTGGAATGTAATAAGTCGTACCATCAACGATGATACGACTTATTACACTCATTCACAACTCAATCCAATGGATAGAGCACTACACTTTTTTGTTGTAAACTTTCTCTAACATCTATAATCCGTTGATTGGCTGATCCTTTAAATAACAGTTCATAACTTTTTAAACTCAATTCAAACTTACCATCAATCAATACATCAATATACTGCAAAAATTCTAGGCAATCAGGCTTAGTTAGTAACTGCTCAAACGTAAATCCAGTATAACACCAAATATTAATATTCTTTGCTTTCAGTTGACGAGCAACATAAGCACAAGCAAATGGCTGCACCATCGGATCTCCCCCTGAAAAAGTCACTCCGGATTGCATCTCAACTTCCAAAATTTCCTGCACCAATTGATCGGCCTCTTGTTCAAAACCACCTGTGAAATCGTGTGTATCTGGATTATGACAACCATCGCAGTTATGAGGACAACCTTGACACCAAATCACTGTTCTCAGCCCTCTGCCATCCACGACTGAATCCGTAGTAATTGGTGAAGCCAAACAAATTTTCATTTGGCCACAACCCCATGCTTCACTCTATCTTTTTCCTCCGCACGCTTGCCATCATTCCACTTGTCCATCGTTCCCACTAGATAACCTGTAATGCGACGAATCCGTTCAAACCCCATACCTGTTTCCCCTTCTATCCGTCCACATTTGGGACAATTGTCACCAATTACACCTGTGAAACCACAGACTGGATCATGATCAACAGGGTGATTAATCGATCCGTAACCAATACCACTTTCTTTCATTTTACGAACAACCAGTTCAAAAGCATCTATATTTTTAGCCAAATCACCATCAAGCTCAATATAGGTAATATGACCAGCATTTGTAAATGCATGATAAGGAGCCTCTATTTCAATTTTTCTAGCAGCAGAAATTTTATAATATACTGGAACATGGAAACTATTTGTATAATACTCTCGATCCGTTACACCTGGAATACTTCCATATTTCTTGCAATCAATTTTTACAAAACGTCCTGATAACCCTTCTGCTGGTGTAGCAATCAAAGAGAAATTCAGTTGATACTTAGCCGCTGCCTCATCCATCCGTTTTCTCATGTGTCCAATGATCCGAATCCCTGCCTTTTGAGCATCCTCTGATTCACCATGATGCTTGCCAAATAGGGCAGTGAGAGTTTCAGCGAGTCCAATAAACCCAGCCGTTAATGTTCCATGCTTAATTACTTTTTCCAGAGTATCTTCCCATCCTAATTGATCCGAATCAAACCAAATTTTTTGTCCCATCAAAAATGGAAAGTTTTTTACTTTTTTGTTTTTCTGAATTTCAAACCGTTCTAACAATTGTTGGATAACAACTTCAATCACTTCATCAAGTTCTTTATAAAAATCAGCAATTGCTGGTTCTTGTCTTTCACCTAAAGCAATACCATGTTTTATACCAATCCTCGGTAAATCAATGCTGGTAAATGAATTATTACCTCTACCAAAAACAATACCATCGGATTCAGGAAAAACAGAACCAATTACCCTCGTCCTACATCCCATCGTAGCAATTTCTGTTTCAGGACGACCCGGCTTATAATATTGCAAATTAAATGGTGCATCAATAAAGACAAAGTTTGGAAATAATCTTTTTGCCGAAACACGACAAGATAATTTAAATAAATCGTAATTCGGATCATTAGGATTATAATTCAGTCCTTCTTTAACTTTAAAGATACTAATTGGGAAAATAGCAGTTTCGCCATTACCAAGTCCAGCTTCTACCGATAGTAAAAACTGTTCCACAACTAAGCGACCTTCGGCGCTGGTATCCGTACCAAAATTAATACTGCTAAAAGGTACTTGTGCTCCCGCCCGAGAATGCATCGTATTGAGATTATGCAAAAATCCTTCCATAGCCTGATATGTTTTTTTGATTGTTTCTTTCTTAGCAAAACGATAGGTAAAGTTTTGAATCTTCTGTATCTGCTCATCCGTTAACAAGATATTTGCTGCCGTTAGCGCCTTCATTAAACGAACAGCCTCATCTGTATGATAGGCCTGATACTCACTCTCACCAATCCGCGGATAATCAGAATTTCCTTCACTATAACGATTTACCGTTGCAGTAATAATTCCATCAATTACCTCTTCCGGTATTTGGTCAAAATCAATCGTTAAAATTTTCTTCATATTTTCTGAATATAATTTAACAAATGTTTTCGCTACACCTGCAGATAAACCATAATCAAAATTAGGAATGGATTGTCCACCATGTTGATCATTTTGATTGCTTTGAATAGCAATCGCCGCTAACGCAGCATAACTCATAATATCTTGTGGTTCACGTAAATGTCCATGCCCTGTAGAAAATCCATTTTTAAATAATTTTTTAATATCAATTTGACAACATGTCAAAGTACCAATTGCCTCAAAATCCATATCATGAATATGAATACAACCAGATTGATGGGCTTTTGCATGATCTGGTTTTAAAATATGATGAATTGCAAACTGTTTGGAACCTGTAACTCCATATTGGAGCATCGTTCCCATCGCAGAGTTCCCATCAACATTTGCATTGTCGCGTTTCCCATCCACTTGCTCTGCATCTTTAAACGTAATGTCCTTGTAATCCATCATCAAGCGCATATTTCCTTCACGCACTTGAGTACGTTTAGCCCGATAAGCAATATATTTCTTAGCTACAGCTACTTCATTTGACTGCAATAGTATATCTTCTACAATATCTTGTACTTCCTCTACGGATAAACTATGTACATCTTTCGCTAGAATACAATCATATACCTTATCGGTTAATTTTTGTAATTTTCCCTCATCTACGATGCCGTCAAAATTTTCTGTGTATGCTTTTTTTATAGCGGCATAAACTTTTCCAATATCGAGTTGGACTTCGCGACCATCACGCTTAACTACCTGAAAATTTTTCATAATTACCACCCTGCATATAAATTTTTATATCAATTTTTAAAAAGCATACGTTAATTATTTACGAATAACTATTATTTATAAATAATTATATCATATCATTTTTTCTAAACAAGACTTGACTATCTGTTTTTTAGCATTTCTACTTGCTCAGGCAAAGTGAAAAGATTAGGCACAATAAACAGCTCACTTGTGCCTAATCTTTTCTAGATATAACAACGAACTACCCGTAAGAGAATATCTTGATCACAACCACTATCGTTTGCTAAAATATTCTCTCTCTTTTCGATTTATTATACCTTCTACTTCTTATGATTGCAAATATGCAAGAGCATAGAAAATCTATTATAAACTAAGTAAAAGTATCTATTTGACACGTAAGAACTGTATAGGCAAGGTAGAGTGATTTTCATTATACAGACTTAAATATTCCTAGTTTCCGTAAGATCGGAATCATACGTGCACCGATAAATGGTATCTGTTTCATATCTCCCTCAACAATACCACCAACCATTAGAAGCACAGCACCATATACAATACCACCGAATCCGATTGCAAACATTGTAGCTAATGCATTGTTCGCAAATTCCAGCATCATTAGATCATACGTTATATAAATTACGCCACCCATAGCACTTGCCGCTAGCATAGGCTTTACGATACTTTTAATATCCATAAAGAATCCTACATAACGCTTTAAAAAATACATATTCAGTATAGCAGCTACACCCGTATCAGCTACAGTAGCCCATGCTGCCCCTTGTATCCCAAAACTTGGCATTGCAGTCAATATCCAGTTTAAAACCACCTTAAATACAATCGCAATGCACATATTGATAACAGGAATACTAGTATGACTCATGCCTTGTAATACACCTGTCGTTACCTGATGTATACCTAATAAAAAAACCCCTATGGCGATAACGCTCACGCATTGACTGGCTTGTGGTGCATTATAAACCAATTGAGAAATAGGTTCGGCGAGCAGCCACAACACAACACAAGCAGGAATGGTTACCAAATTCGAAATACGCATAGCAGCGGCTAGTTGCTGATAAATTCGATTCATATTCTTTAGTGAAAAAGATTCCGAAACAGCAGGCACCAAACTAATCGCAAGTGCCGCTGTTAAAATGGTTGATAAATTCAGTAGTGGAACGGCCATACCTGTCAAGTAGCCAAATAACTCTGTAGATTGTTCTACTGTATACCCTGCTACCTCAAGTCTCGCTGGAACAATAAACAAATCCAGGTTCATTACGATGGGTAGCATAATACTCGCCATTGATACAGGCAAAGCGAGCTTCGCAATTCTTTTAATAATCGCAATAATCGATTCCTGCTGACTGATTTGTACTTGCTTTTCCATTTTAGGTTTCATTTCTTTATTGGATTGCCAGTAATAATACAATAATACCAAAAGACCGGCCACTGCCCCTGGAGCAGCACCAAGACTAGCCCCACCTGCAGCATACTCGAGTCCTCTTGGCAATAACCAACTAGCAAAAACGATCATGGTAATCACTCGAACTACTTGTTCTACAATTTGCGAAACAGCCGTGGGCGTCATATTTTGGCACCCTTGTAGATATCCTCGGAAAATAGATAAAATCGTAACAAAAAATACAGCTGGTGCTAATGCTAACAGAGAATAATATGCCCGGGAATCATGAATAAATTGGTATTTAATTAATAAATCAGCACCAAAAAATAATACAATACTAAAAAATAAACCAGTTAAGGTTAGTGCAATCAAAGAAATATGAAACACACGCTTTGCACCTTTAAAATCCTTCAATGCTAACTTCTCTGCCGTAATAATCGATATGGCTGTTGGAATGCCCGCTGAAGACACACAAAGTGCAAAAAAATAGATAGGAAAGGCCATCTGATATAACCCAATTCCCTCCCCACTTAATACCCGAGATAAGATGATCCAATTTAACAAACCAACCACTTTGACAACTATTCCGCCAATCGTCAAAATTAATGTCCCTTTTAGAAATGAATTACTATGTTTTTCATTTGCTGGGGTTTGTTCCTCTGATTCCGTCATTTTTATATCCTTCACTCCATAATGCAATGTTTATAATTTCATCGCTATCCCTTATATATTATATAGTAGATAGTCAATCGTTTCTTATTATATAATAAATCGCCAAAATAAACAGCCACTCGTTATGAATCTCCGATATACTCAAATCGCCTAACTAGTTTTCCTTCTAGCTGGACCATTTCATCAAACATTTTAAATGGACGTACCCACATTCCTCGCTCGCCATATAAAGCTTGATATACAACAAATTCTTCTAATGTTTCACTATGTTTAGCAAAAGCAACCACTTGATATTCATTCCCCTTAAAGTGTCGATACTTACCTACTTTATGTGAAACGTCCATACTGGGCTGCCGTCGTGTTTCATTCATTTTCATAATTCCTCTTTTATTTATATAAATAGCAATCGTCATGGATGGGGTATAGGGTTGCTATTATCTCTTACATCTATTTCTATTCATAAGACTTTAATTCCTGCCTGAATCACCGTTTCCACCAAATATAGAGGAGCACGATACTACCCAAGACAACTGTCAATGTTTGATATTCTTTAACCGTTTTAAATGTTGCTAAAATATATAATACCCCCACTATAATTGCCAACGATAAAATAGAATACATGATGTTCCACACTTTAGATCGATTACTTGGAACTATCTTTTTAAAAATCATTTTATACCAAGGCATAGGGGCGCTTGACTCATTCTTATAATTTCCCAGCATCACCTGATCTATAACAGGCAATGGCTGCGTATCTCCTAAACGCCCTGATAGTTGCCGGCCACACAGACGACAGTATCTGGCATTAGAAGAAAGTTTATTACCGCAATAATCACAATACATAGCTATCCTCGCACTGTACTTTTTTTATAGTTTTCCCATTTAATACAAATTAAATCATTTGTATTATATAACAAACAAGTGTATTTCTCCATTGCTACTTCTGTAAATAAATCAATTGAATGAAAGAAATTTTGGCAGACTCACAATAAGCATCCATTATTTTTTCCACTGTGCCAATTTCCCTTACCATCTAACAATAACCGAGTCTGATGATATTGTAAAAGAGTACGGCGATGTCCAACACTAACAATCGTCATTTGTGGTAATTTTTTGATCAGCATTTGATAAATAGCCTGCTCTGTCGGTTCATCCAAGGCGGAAGTTGCTTCGTCTAAAAATAGCCAATTGGGTTTTTGCAGTAATACCCGGACAAAAGCCACACGTTGTTGCTCTCCTAGCGACAAGGCCTGCCCCCAATTTGCTATGATCGGTAACTTCTCCATTAAATGACCTAATTTACATTCCACTAATATATCTTTCATTTTTTGCTCAGAAATACTTGTTGTCATACCTGGATATTGAAGAATTTCGCGCAATGATGTAAGGGGCAGATATGATTTTTGTGGTACAAACATTATTTTTTGCCCTTCTGGTACGATGATTTCCCCTGAAGCATAGGGCCAAATACCAGCCAATGTTCGAAGTAACGTACTTTTTCCACAACCAGAAAATCCCATAATTAATACATGATCACCACGCTGCAGCTGCAGTGAAAAATTTTGCAGGATCTTATTACCATCCGGCAAAAAAATGTCCATTTTCTTTATAGAATACTCATTACATCGCTTCTGGAAAGTCGTAAGCTGATAACCTTTCGTAGATTGACTACGAATGATTTCCATACTTATTAAGAAATGATTGAGTCGGTTGACCACTGCCCGCCACTGAGCCAACCGAGTAAAACTATCAACAACAAAGGAAAATCCCGTTTGTACATGATTATACGCATCAACAATCTGAAACATTTGCCCCAAATGAATGTGTCCACTAAAATAACGTGGTGAAGATACCAACAGTGCAAAAATAGCTGATATTTGCGAGTAACCCGATGTGAGCCACATTAATTTTTTACGCACTGTAATAATGTTTAAATAATTCATAATAATAGCTCTAAAATTTCCATGGCAATGCGACTTTTCTTGTTTTTCCCCTGCATATAGAGCAATACTCTCTGCATTTTCTCTAAGTCTCATCAAACTAAAGCGGAAATCAGCTTCATAACGTTGCTGATCAAAATCCATTTTCACTAATGGTCTTCCTACTTTGACTGTCCAATACGTGCCCGCAGCTGCATAGAAAATAGCGGCCCATACCAGATAACCATATACCGGGATCTGATATCCACCACAAGAAAAGTGTAGCACTCCAGATAAATTCCATAAGATCACAATAAAAGATAAAACCGTCACTACATCCTGCAAAAGATCTAACGAAAGCTTGAGCGTAAGCCAAACGAATAATTCTACATCCTCACTAATTCGTTGATCGGGATTATCCGTGTCGTGTTCTTCAGAAAGCTGCAGCAAGTAATATGTCTTATGATATAGCCAGTCAGATATATATCGATTGGTCATCCAATAACGCCAACGAATGTGGAGCATCATTCTTGCATAAATCTGATAACCACGAACGACCACTAAACACCCTGCCAGTATGCTATACTGACCAATCGCCTGAATAAATCCTTCATAATCATAATTTTGTATGACTTGATAGAAAGTAACTTGCCAACTATTAAGTAATACTAAAATATATACGATTCCCAGATTCAAAGTAATGACGGTAATTAACAATCCCCAAGCAGACCACTTTTCTTCTGAGAACCAATAAGCCCTAGCAATTTTCCAACTGCTTAATAGTAACGCTGTTTTTGTACTCCCCATAGCACTTCATCACCTCCTTACGTTATATTCATTGACTAGCAATGTCATAACATCTAAAGGCGTCTTATATACTATCGTTCTTCGCTAATAGGGCCCAGTAAATCAAAAGCCTCCGCTTGCGGCAATTCCTGTACATCTTTCAGCTTTCTTTCAATGGCGCGAGATCGCCTAGCTGCATTATCAATGGTATTACCAGCCTCTTGCAACTTCTTGCCTGTTTTGTCGAGCAAATCACCGAATTTCCCAAACTCAGTCTTCACAGCCCCTAGTAATGACCATACCTCAGAACTTCGCCTTTCAATGGCTAACGTTCGAAAACCCATTTGTAGACTACTAAGCAGCGCTGCTAACGTAGTAGGTCCGCTGATCACTACTTTGTATTCTCTCAGTAATATATCAAAAAGTCCTGGGCGCCGTAACACTTCAGCATACAAACCTTCCGTCGGTAAAAATAAAATACCAAATTCGGTAGTATGGGGCACACTGATATATTTGGCTTTGATATCCTTTGCTTCGTTTTTCACTCTAGTTTCTAATGCTTTGCCAGCCTCTTCAGCCATCACCAAATTAGCTTGTTCTTGCGCCTCAAGTAACCGTTGATAATCTTCCTGAGGGAACTTCGCATCAATCGGCAGCCATACAATCGTTCCTTCTTTATCTCTACCGGGTAGCTTAATGGCAAATTCTACGCGGTCATTACTACCTGGTATGGTCGCCACATTTTGCGCATACTGATCTGCTGATAACACTTGTTCCATTAGATTACCTAACTGAATCTCACCCCAAGTACCACGTGTCTTTACATTCGTAAGCACTTTTTTAAGGTCGCCAACACCAGCCGCTAATGTCTGCATTTCTCCGAGTCCTTTATGAACTTGTTCCAATCGGTCACTGACTAGTTTAAAGCTTTCACCAAGTCGTTTTTCTAATGTCTCATGTAGTTTTTCATCAACCGTTTTTCGCATTTCTTCAAGTTTTTTTCCATTATCTTGTTGGATTTGTTTTAAGTTTGCATCTATCGTCTCACGCATCTTATCCATACGCCGTTCGTTCGCCATAGTAATATCTTGCAGCTGTTTACTCAGTAGTTCACTCTGCGATACCTGTAGCTGCGAGTTGCCTGCCATCTGTTTGCCAATAGAATCGGTAAAACTTTTTAAAGAATTTGCAATTTCTTCTCGTAATGATTTGGAGCTAACTCCAAGTTCTTCACGATTTTGGACTAATTCTCCCTTTAATCCCCGTTCCAAACGATCTATATTGTTTTCCAGCACCATAAATTGAACCTTTGTATCTTGCTTTTTATTGATCGATAGTTTGATCAAGATAAGAACAAGAATAACTAGAATCAAAACGTTCAAACCAATTAAAATATATACTATTCCATTAGACATACCTACACCTACTTTTCAAGTCCATACAAATCCTCGATCTTTTTACTCACTAATGCATGCGCATCTTTGATAGCGTGGTTATAAATACTAGGCCCCACTAATTGAATCATAAAATCCATTAATAGCTCTGCTGATAAATTCCCAATCTCTTCATCTCGCTCATTAAGAAAATACGTTTGGATTTCTGAGACGATTTTTTCCTTTACTTCTTTTTCTAATTTAAATTTTTTCATATACCTTCACCTCGACATTTTCCTACTTTCTTTCATTTATAGAACATCCATTCCCATGATAGACAATCTACTGGCGAATTGTCAATGATAAACTAGACTTGATTCAGACGGCGTTTTTACGCCGCCTGAATCTTAGTCGACGTTATCCAAGGACTTAGCCGCTCTTTACTCTCCGCCTATAGAGGCGCGAGTATTAGAGCGGGTTAGTCATCGGATAAAACAAGTTATTGGCGTTATACAAAGAATATTTAAAAATGATTAACTATTTTTGGAAGGATTTTGTAAGTTATTACCGAATAGATAGTAACAGTAATCATTTTATATTATCAGTAAATTTTGTCACATTTTGTAATATTTCATCATTACAACCTACTAGTATTACAATCACAAAACATTAAATTTATGCATTTGAGGTGCTTATGACAATAAAAAGTCTCAATATGACAACAATACTAAATGTAAAGATCATTTGTGTTGTTGTATTGTTGATGATAACCGTTACAGCATATAACCATTGGTTATCTTTACAAGAAGAGAATGAGAAAAATATAAAATATCTGATATCAATCACTGATTTTCTCGCAAAAAAGAAACCCGTCAATTACTTTTCCGAGTTGAGTCAACGACAAGATCTTACGTCTTTACCTGTACCAGATCAGATTTTATTAATCAATACCGAACTTCAGCCTCTTTTAACTGATGTTTGTATACCAACAAATAAAATTAAATTTGGTTTTTATTCTAAGCAGTACGAAACGATCGTTGCGATTGGTCCACAACCTGATATTTCGCTACTGATTGGCATTACCCCCAATCAGTTTACTAAAAGCTATAATACTAATACAGAGCAACTATACGAAAAAAAGAATTCAATTGTCTGGCATGGTGCAACCATAATCACTTACATGAAACCACTTGAAGAACACGGAGTCGTTGTTGGTCATGTTTTTGCTTCCATCAACCAAGATGCTGTTTTTGCATCAATTTGGAAGAAAACAATGAATACCTTTCTCGGTGCCTTTCTTATGCTATTAGTATGTGTCACGATTTTTCACGAACTATTCATTAAATTAAAAGAAGACCTACTCGTATTTGCTGAATCGATAGTTGCTGGACATCGTTATCATTCGAGTAATGAAATAACCGAAATTACCCCGATTCTCCAATCAATTAGTGAGCAAACAGAAAAAATGACTCGCCTCGATAGATTGAATATCATCGGTGAAATGGCAGCTGGCATTGCCCATGAAATCCGAAACCCGATGACAACCGTAAGAGGTTTATTACAATTTATGAGTAATAAACCACAATTTATCAATCAAAAAGAGAAGTTTTCACTTATGATTGATGAACTGGATCGCGCGAACAGCATTATTACAGAATTTCTATCACTAGCCAAAAACAAAACCATGGAGTTTAGCGAATATAATTTAAATACGGTGATTCATGATATTTATCCCCTCTTACAAGCAGATGCGCTCTCTCATAATTGTGAAGTACAGCTTGCCTTACAGGATATTCCCGATATATTCTTAGATCAAAATAGCATCCGTCAGCTCCTTTTTAATATGGTACGAAATGCTGTAGATGCGATGCCAAATCATGGAATCATTACAATTAGCACCGAAACAAATGATGCTACTGTACAATTATCTATAAAAGATTGCGGAACCGGTATCTCTTGGGAAATACGAGATAAATTAGGGACTCCATTTTTCACTACGAAAGAACAGGGAACAGGCCTAGGCTTGGCTATTTGCTACCGAATTGTTGAACGTCATGGTGCAACAATTACGGTAGAAAGTGAGCCAAACATCGGGACTACTTTTACCATAACATTCAACCATGTATGAAATTTTGATTATTAGAGGTGAACGATAACGGAAAAAACAATTACCATACTTTTTTTACTAGCAAGTATTATGTATTTATATTTGACGCAAGATCTCACATTTGGCACTCTTGGCTCACCTAAATCAGGATTTTTGCCGTTACTAGCAGCACTGCTTGCGATTATAGTAACACTCGTGCTTATTTTTAAGCAACGGCAACAACAAAAAATTACCGACCAACCTCATGTTGATTGGACAAAGTTTATTTTCATTATTATTGGCTTAGTATTTTATATTACGCTTTTCAATATTATCGGTTATTTTGTTGCTACATTTATATTCCTATTTTATTTTTTTAAAATAGCCGATACGACAGGCTGGCTACTTCCTGCTTTGCTAGCGGCTACTAGTGCTACCATATTTATTCTTATTTTTAAATATTATTTAACCATTCCATTGCCATAAAACTCCGGGGGTGATCACTTGGAAATATTAAACATGCTGTTACAAGGATTTTCTATTAGTATCCTTCCAGGCAATTTGGCAGCGTGTACCATTGGTGTTCTGATTGGTACCTTAGTGGGAATACTGCCAGGAATCGATACCATTAGCACGATTGCGTTATTGCTTCCCTTTAGTTACGGTATGGATAGTACAGCTGCATTGATTATGTTCTCAGGAATATATTATGGATCCAAATACGGCGGTTCAACGACTTCCATTCTACTGAACGTACCAGGAGAAGCAGCCGCAGTAGTGACTTGTCTAGACGGTTACCCTATGGCACAAAAAGGTCGCGGCGGGGCAGCGTTGGCAGTGGCAGCGTTAGGGTCGTTCGTAGCTGGTACAATTGGTGTGATCGGACTTACTCTATTTGCTCCTCCTTTAGCTCAGGCAGCGCTAGCCTTTGGTCCACCAGAATATTTTTCCCTCGCTCTTGTAGGATTAATCATACTGACCAAACTAGCTGGTACTTCCATGCTTAAATCTACTCTAATGGCTACCATTGGTGTAATGCTAGGAACCATAGGACTAGACAGCATGTCTGGTATTAGTCGCTTTACCTTTGGCATTGATGAACTGAACCGAGGTTTTGATTTGTCAATTTTAGCAATGGGCATATTTGGTATTGGAGAGATTCTCACCGTAATGACAGAATCAAAGGATCAATCTACTATCCCCTCGCTACGTTTTCGAGATTTATATCCTAATCGAGAAGAATGTAGGCGTTCTATATTGCCCATATTTCGTGGTGGTATGGTTGGTTTTTTGGTAGGCTTATTACCAGGTCCTGCAGCAACAATCTCCAGTTTTGCATCTTACGCCCTAGAAAAACGTTGCAGTAAAAATCCAGATCAGTTTGGTCATGGTGCTATTGAAGGGGTTGCGGGACCAGAATCAGCCAATAACTCTGCCATTTCGGCTACTATGATCCCACTATTAACGTTGGGATTGCCATTTTGCGGTGGTACTGCTATTTTACTAAGTGGTTTTATGATTCATGGCATTACTCCTGGACCAGCTCTAATTACTCAGCAACCTGATCTATTTTGGGGTCTTATCGCCAGCATGTATATCGGCAATATATTATTGCTCATTATCAATTTGCCACTCATTAGTATTTTTGTTCAACTACTCAAGACACCACTTCATATTCTAATGCCACTGGTGGCTGTACTCACTCTAACAGGTGCCTATAGTATTAATAATAGTGTATTGGATTTATTCTGGATCGTTTTTTTCGGTGTGATTGGTTTTTTCCTTCGCCAAACAAACTTTGAACCAGCACCACTGCTAATCGGCATCATAGTAGGACCGGAATTAGAACGTGGATTGATACAAGGATTAATTATTAGCAACGGCAGCATTTGGGGGCTGTTTACCCGCCCCCTTTCTGGTACCATTCTAACGCTGGGAGTTATCTTTATTTTATATAATATCACTCGATCTTTTCGTAAAGTCGCCCACTGGGGAAAGGAGATGAACAGTTAACA
>CAXYVG010000095.1:0-13087 GCA_964292325.1 uncultured bacterium
AAAGTTGGTGTGCCAACTCATCTTCATACTCACTATTCTAGCGGTATGGCTTCAATGACTTATTTGACAGCTTTTGAAGCTGGTGTTGATGTGGTTGACTGTGCATTGTCACCATTTGCTCTTGGTACTTCTCAACCTTGTACTGAAACTATGATTGCTGCTTTAGAAGGCACGCAATATGACACAGGTCTTGATCGTCAAGCACTTAAAGATGCTGCTATCCATTTTGCTGGTGTTAAGAAAAGCTTGGCAGCTGACTTTGGTCTTAAAACATCCTTTGATGTTGATACAAAAGTTCTTGACTTCCAAATTCCTGGTGGTATGTTGTCCAACTTGTACAACCAATTAAAAGAACAAGGTATTGAAGAAAAATACCAACAATTACTTGAAGAAATGCCTCGTGTACGTGCAGAACTTGGCTATCCTCCATTAGTTACTCCTACTAGCCAAATCGTTGGTTCCATGGCAACTTTCAATGTAATGATTGGTGAACGTTATAAAATGGTACCACGCGAAGTAAAAGATTTAGCACGTGGTAAATATGGTAAGACTCCAATGCCTGTTGCAGAAGAAGTTCGTGAAAAAATCATTGGCGATGCAAAAATCATTGATTACCGTCCAGCTGATGACATTGCTCCACAAATGGATGAAATGACTAAAGAACTTGCTGAAAAAGGATATCCTAATGCATCTATTGAAGATGTTTTATCCTATGCATTATTCCCTGAAGTAGCTTTAAAATTCTTCGCAAAACATCGCTAAGAGTTTTCGAAAAGCCCTAACCAAACGGTTAGGGCTTTTTTGTTACGGAATTAGAAAGTATATCACTTTCTCGATTCCAAGTAAGAACGACTAAGGCTTCTGCCGGCGTCTGAGGACTTGGCCGAAGCCAAGTCTTTTCTTATCTTTTTATTTATGAAAAGATGATGCACCAATAAATTCACGTAAGATAGAGTTGCGCGGAATTTCATCTTCATCAATATGTTGAAAATATTTTAAGAACTTCAATAAACGAACTGCCTCTGAATATTCTACTTGCTCTGGTGTTATTTTTTTCAATAAAGGTTCTGCATATTTTTTCAGTACACCTAATTCATAAATCAGTGCTGAATTAAACATGATATCGGCCTCTTCTTGAAACGGGAAAATATTTCGGTCTTCCCCTCTCCGTACCGATGCCCACATTTTTAATGTGGTAAGAGCATCATGAGATCGAAACTGACTGTCTCTTACAATTCTGCGGATTAACCTAGTATCGGTTGTCGGAATCCGGTTATGATTATCAATCGATAGTTGAGTTAGAGCACTAATATAAATTTTTATTTTTTGCTGCCTAGACACAGCAGTACTTAATCGCTCATTAAGACCATGAATTCCTTCAATAATAATGGGTTGTGTTTTGTCAATCTGAATGATATGCCCACGGTACTCACGCTGCCCTATAAGAAAATTGTATGATGGCACTTCTACAGCCTCACCATTTAATATTCGAATTAAATGTTCATTAAAGAGCTTTAAGTCAATTGCCTCAATGCTTTCGAAATCGCAATCACCATTTTCATCAAGTGGTGTATCGGCGCGATTAATAAAATAATCATCTAGCGATAAGGCAACTGGACGCAAGCCATTCACCTTCAGTTGTACGGTTAGTCGTTGCGCAAACGTAGTTTTCCCTGATGAAGATGGCCCAGCTACTAGAATGAGACGCACTTCTTCATGCTCTGATACAAAGTCTGCAATTTGTGCAATTTTCTTCTCATGCAACGCCTCAGCTACCCTGATAATATCGTTTACTTTATTCTGATTTACATATTCATTCAGTGTTGCCACATAACCACACTGTAAAATTCTCCCCCAACGTTCTGCCTCTAAAAATATTTCTGACAATTTAGATTGGAGAACAAACTGGGGCAGTTTATTAAGATTTTCTTTTTCAGGAAAACGTAAGATAAAGCCTGCCGCATGTTTTCTCATCTCAAAGGTTTTTAAATTGCCTGTATCCGGTGTCATTGTACCATAAAAATAGCCAAAACTCTCGCCACAATAATAAATTCTAACCCTCTTACGCACTAACTGTTGTAAATGTTTTACTTTTTCACTTTGTCCAGCACTCTTAAATAATTCAATTGCTTCTTCCCGCGGTACACTTTTCATGGTAATCATGCGATTTTCATCTATAATTTTTCGCATTTTTACTTCTAAGCTTCTAAGATGTTCTTCTGTAATTGGCTGACCTATATGTAATTCACAGTACAATCCTTTGCTTAAGGAATGCTCAACTGTTACTTGCCCTTGCGGAAATAATTCTTGAGCGGCAACAATCATGACAAACGTCAGGCTACGCTGATACACTTTCATACCAGATTCTGTACTCAAATCTAAAAATTCAATCGTACAATCATGGGTTATCTTAAATTGTAAATCTTTCATTTCGTTATTTACTTTTGCAGCAACAATAATTTCTTTATATAAATATTGTGCATCTTTACTAATTTCCCATAAGCTTGTTCCCACATGATATTGGTGTGACTCTCCATTGATAAAATAAATAGTAACAGGCTGCTCCATCCTAATACCCCCTGTATATAATATTACGGCAAATAAGCATAAATGCATATTTGCCGCTTGTTATTATGTATTTATAATAAATATCATTTTCATTAGAAAAATAAAGACATCACCTTATAGGTAAAAGCGCTTACCATTGCTGTACAGGGAATGGTTAATACCCAAGCCATTAACATTTGTTGAGCAACCCCCCACCGTACTGCACTAATACGTTTTGCAGTACCTACTCCCATAATCGAACCCGATACAACATGAGTCGTACTGACCGGTAAATGCAGTAACGTTGCACCAAAAATAACGATTGATGAATTTAAATCAGCTGCAAAGCCACTAATTGGCTCTAATTTGAAAATTTTAGTACCCATTGTACGGATAATACGCCAACCACCAGCTGCTGTCCCTAATCCCATAGCAGTCGCTGCCGCCATTTTAACCCATAGTGGAACTTCTAGGGAAGTCAGATAACCAGTACTAACTAACGTTAACGTAATAATCCCCATGGCTTTTTGTGCATCATTTGAACCATGTGAAAAAGCCATCATGGCCGCCGTTAAAACCTGAAGGCGTTTAAATTTAGGGTTAATACGATGAGGAGCCTTTTTGCCAAATATCCAAAATAATCCTGACATAATAATTAACCCTGTTAACATTGCAATCAGTGGAGAACAAACCAGAGCCGCAACTATTTTCAAAATCCCTTCTACTTTAAGCGCTTCATAGCCTCTGGCAACTAAAACAGCACCTACAACTCCACCAACTAAGGCATGAGAAGAACTACTAGGAATCCCCATCCACCAAGTTAATAGATTCCAAATAACAGCACCAATCATGGCCGCAATAATAATTTGTTCATTCACCATCTGTGCAGATGTAACGAGATCGCTACCAATTGTCTTCGCTACTCCTGTACTATACATAGCTCCAAGAAAATTTAGACCAGCAGCCATCCATACTGCAACCCTTGGCGTTAGAGCCCGAGTCGAAACAGAAGTGGCTATCGCGTTTGCAGTGTCATGAAAACCATTAATATAGTCAAATGCCAATGATAATAAAACAACAAAAATAATTAATGTATCAGGCATATTTCATAACCACGCCACGTAATAAATCTCCGATACTTTCACAATGATCAAGGGCATTTTCTATATGTTCTAATATTTCTTTCCACTTTATAATTTCGATTGGATCAGGACATTTTTCAAATAATAAGGCAACTTCGCGGCGATAAATTAGATCACCTTGACTTTCCAGGTCACTAATTTTTTTCACATGCTCTAGTATTTTATGCTGATTGCCTTTAATATTCTTAAGGCAATTAAAAACCAATACCATTTCTTCAGTACACTCGGCTAATACATAAGTTAGTTCCGCAGCACCCTCGGTTGGTTTACCAGCCTTATATAATACCATACGCTGCATTGTCCCCTGAAGAAAATCCACTATATCATCTAACATATTAGCCAATGCATAAATATCTTCCCGGTCAAGTGGTGTAATAAATGTCTGATTTAGCTTATCAATGATCGCATCATTAATATCATCTGCCTTATGCTCTAAATCAGTAATATGTTGCATTCTTTTTTCCAACTGCGTATAGTCTTTCATTACATTTTTGAGCACCTGGGCCCCTTCTTGTAATATAAGACTACTTTCAATAAATAATTTAAAAAATTCATCTTCTTTTGATTTTAAACCAAACATACTTACTCCTCCATTTTTCAATGTTTGAAAAATGTATTAAAGAGTTTTTTGTAAACTCTAATACATAGAAATTATTATAAGAATAACCCACAAATACTATACCACCAATGGCTATATAAAACAATAATATAGTTCTTTTTTCGACAATTATATGCAAATTTTTTTGCACACCAATCGTTAGCTATCTTTACTTAGAATCAAAAATATAATCTTTTATCATTCCGTAAAAAAGAGTGAACTATAGTTCACTCTTTTTTTTGCATTACCTATGCCTGAGCATATACAATAAACGATAAGCGATAAGAGGAATCGATCCACGGCGAAAAGCAAATCTCATTCCCAGGATAAAAAAAGCAATAGCTCCAATCACAGAGATCATCCCAAAACGCAATCGAGGCAATGTCATCATAATGTCATTTAGATCATTTTCATGTTGATAACTCAATTTGATCTCCTCCTTTGATTATAGTATCTCCGATAATACAATAATCAATCGGTGGATAATACTGTCATCCTCGTATACAACGTTTATTTTTCAACAGCTTCCATAGCTGCTTTGATTTTAGCAGCCATACCTGTGATTTTTGTTTTTGTCACAGCACAGACTGCCACTCGAATACCTTTAGCCAATGGTACTGCAAATATATTATCCGCATGTAATTGTTTACAAACTGCATCTGGATCTTTAGCGGGAATAGAAAGGAAGAATCCAGCAATATATGGTAACATTTTTAATCCAACTTCTTGCGCTTCACGCATGAAAATATCTGCACGTTCACGGATCAAAGCATAAAGCATACTGCGTTCTTGTTCTGTTTGTGCCAACAATTCTTTATCTTGGTAAATAGTAGCCATTAATGCCATGGCACTATGAGTAATATTGGACCATGTAGCCCGACTGGTAAATTGATTAATATTCTTGAATTCTTCTATTACTTCTTTGCTTGAAGAAATACCAATCATAGCACCCGTACGTTGTCCATACATCGTAAATCCTTTGGACATACTACATCCTAAAATAGGTAATATATTGGTTGGCAAACCACCAAATTTCTTTAAGAAAGAACGACAAGCGTTTTTTTCACCAGCATAATCAATGTACGCAACATCAATCAATGGAATAATCCGTTTGTCTGTATTTTTAGCACACTCTTTAAATAAATCTAATACATGATCCCAATCACTATCCGTTAAACTGAAACCAGTAGGATTATGAGCTGGTGTATTAATAATAACAACCAAATTGTTTTGTTTTGTTAATATTTCTTTTACCTTAGTAGAAAAAGATGCAATATTAAATTTCTGCTCTTCATCAAATAAAGTATATGTATCTAATGTACGCAAACTATCTTGGCATAGTACTTTATAAGGACCCCAATACCAATCAGAAGTTAAAACCGTATCTCCAGCTTCTGAATAATTCCAAATTGTATGATGGATAGCACCTGTTCCACCAGCTGTAGCCACAGCATCAATGTAAGCATCTGGTTTATTATCTGCAAATGCCAACTCGATAGCAGCTTTTAAATAATCTGGAGAACCTGCAATAGGTGCATAGCTAACAATACTATTAAGTGGTAATGCCCTAAAAACCTTTTCAACAGTTGGAATACAAGCTAATTGTTCTTGCTCATCCATAAGAGCACCAATTGTAGCATTTACCACTTTATCCTTACCATATTGGGCAGTTGCTTTAACAGCAGCTGCATTCGCTCCAAAAATTTTATCTGTGGCACTTTTACCTTTTGCATGCGGTGCCGCAACACTATAAGTCATGATTCTTCCCCCTTGAGATTATTAGAATATAAAAATAACTATTTCTTCATTATTTTATAACCATACTTATATTTCCCTACTATTCTCTAAAATCCTGCTTCTATTAAATAAAAAAACATACAAAATATAAGCAGACACAAAGTCTGCTTATATTTTGTAACATTATTTCATTTTTTATTACTAAACTGATTTTCTTGAGCCTCAATCATTTTACGTACCATTTGACCACCTACTCGACCATTATCAGCCGAGCTTAAAGCACCTTTGTAAGTGTTATTATAATCTTTTAAACCAATTTCAGCTGCTGTTTCTTCTTTTAATTGATCGAGAGCCTTTTGTGCGGCAGGATTCACAGGTTTTTTGCTCCTTGACATTACACAAGACCTCCATTCAATTTTTTTATTTGTGGTTCTGTTTATATATTGCCTATAATGAGTTCATTACATACCTTGAAAAATTTGGGTTATTATAAATTTAAATGCAAACAACGTATGGATTGTCGTTCAGCCCCGTTCCATTCTTCAGGAGGATCTGTTTCAATAGGTAATAAATCTAATAATGTATCACATTCAAAATTTGCCTTCAGCTTTTGAATTCCTGCTAGTCCATTCGCAGCAGTGCAAGCATTTATTAGAGTTTGACGATCTAATTTACTCATAATCAGGCAGTCATCCTTATCCTCTTTCGACATAGCATATACATAACCAATATCAAACGTTGGTATATAAGAGTATATAATTGCCAGGATTCGAATCACAATCGCTGCACTAAATTCTGCATATTGGCGATTTATAGCCCTTATATCTTTATCCTCATAATTGGTCCGACCAGATGGTTTGATTGTACATATTTGACTCGGAATAATCGTTTTCGAAGGTAACCACATTTTCACTGATGGAATATTGTTATATAATTCAACATCAAGATCCAAGTGAAAGGGGAAATTAACGTTCACTAATACGTGTTCAATTTTAGCAAATATAGAACTTATTTCTCCATCCAATAGACACTCAATTCTCTTTATACGTTCATCTTCATTATCTTCATGTTTCTTTTTTGCTTCCGCTATTTGCTGTTTCTCATATTCAATTTTACGCTCGATCTCTTCTTTCTTTGCTCTTACTACTTCTTCAATATGAGAGTGCCTATTTTGTATCATTAAAAATAAATAGATAAATGATCCAATTACGCCGGCACCAGACAACCATAACAATACAGTATCTCTCACAAGAATTAAAAGTGCTACTAAAATAATAAGTGTAACGATCACTTTCATGATCGGCATAAAAAACTTATTTTCAGCTGCAATTCGCGCTTCTTCTACCATATATGAAAGATCAGGTATTTCTTTTTCTTTAAAAATCGTTCGTACTAATTGTGATGAATAGTCACATTCTTCATATGTCAAACGGCTAAGTTCTACTAATTTATTTTCTATAGCCTGGTAACGTTCCGCTTCTTGTCGCCATCGCTCTGCTTGGTCTACGTGACGGAAATATAATTCATCAACATATATTTTTTCTTTTTCTGGTCTTACACTTTTTCCAGTCTGACTTTCTCTCTTCTTAGCCATGTCTATATTTCCACCTTTCGCTTTACTACGTGGATTTTTTTCTCATTATTCTATTGTAAACCAAATCGATCAATCTGACTAATTATTTATTTAGCAATTTTATTTAGCAAACGCGTAGACATTTTTTATATTTTATGATACATTTTGATAAAATAACCTTTCACTTAGTCTTGAGAGGCTAATAAGGTGCACCAATACCTAGTCATACGCAGATTTTTTTTGTACTGTTTTTGAAACTCTTACGCTAGTGAGAGTTTTTTATTGTGCACCAAAGGTAATGAGGAGATATTGCATGAACACACGTATTATTCAAGTCGAAGAAAAATTGCCATTGTTACAGACGTTCCCCCTTAGCTTACAACATCTTTTTGCCATGTTTGGTGCTACTGTACTTGTACCCATTTTGTTTAAGGTGAATCCTGCAACCATCTTATTATTTAATGGTATTGGTACTCTGTTATATTTATTCATTTGTAAAGGTAAAATTCCTGCTTATCTTGGCTCTAGCTTTGCTTTTCTTTCGCCAGTATTTATTATATTACCGCAATACGGTTACAATGCGGCCTTAGGGGGATTCATTGTTGCAGGTATTGTTTTCTCTCTAGTTTCTTTTGTTATTAGTATAGTTGGTACAAAGTGGATCACTACTGTTTTTCCACCAGCAGCAATGGGAGCTATCGTTGCTGTGATTGGTTTAGAGCTTGCACCTGTTGCAGCCGATATGGCAGGTCTTACTGCCAAAACATTAGATATGAATGTCATAATCATTTCGATGTTTACACTGGCAGTAACAATTCTTGGTTCTCTTCTATTTCGTGGTTTCTTCGCCATCATCCCTATTCTCATCGGCGTACTAGCTGGCTATGCTTTAGCATTCATGCTAGGAATGGTAGACTTGGCCCCTATCGCTGCTGCTCCATGGTTTGCAGTTCCTACATTCTATGCTCCTGAATGGAATCTGAATGCAATGATCATTATCTTACCTGCTTCTTTGGTCGTCATCGCTGAGCATATTGGACATTTAGTCGTAACGGGTAACATTGTTGGTCGCGACTTGACCAAAAATCCAGGACTCCACCGCTCGCTATTTGGTAATGGACTTTCTACTATTATTTCAGGATGTTTTGGTTCTACCCCGAATACCACATATGGAGAAAATATTGGTGTAATGGCAATTACCAAAGTATATAGCGTGCAAGTCATTGGTGGCGCTGCTATTTTGGCCATCATTCTCTCTTTTGTCGGCAAACTGGCAGCTGCGATTCAGAGTATTCCTGTCCCCGTCATGGGCGGTGTCTCCCTTTTGTTATTTGGTGTCATTGCAGCCTCAGGGATACGCATATTAGTGGAATCTAAGGTCGATTATAGCCGTGCTCGTAATCTTATCTTGACCTCTGTTGTATTGATTCTTGGGATTAGCGGCGCGAATATTACAATCGGTACTGTATCGATGAAAGGTATGGCCCTTGCTACGATCGTATCAATCGTTCTCAGCTTAAGTCTCAAAGTATTAGATATGCTAGGATTAACGAATGATCACATCTAAATTTTATAGTGAGTCGATATTCCACTTTAGCTAAGCGAGTTCGCTACACTCGTAGAAAAAAGCTTCTGCACACGCAGAAGCTTTTTTTTATGAGCGAAAATTCACAAATTGTAAATCAATACCGAAATCATGTTGTCGTAATTGAGCAATCGCATTTTGTAAATCATCTTTGTTTTTACCAGTCACTCTTACTTGATCATCTTGTACTTGCGCCTGCACTTTGAGTTTGCTCGTCTTAATAAAAGAAATTACATCTTTTGCTTTTTCTTTATCGATACCTTTTTTGACGGTAATAATTTGGCGTGATGTGCCGCTAAAGCCGGATTCCACTTTACCATAATCTAAGTTTTTTAGAGAAATACCACGTTTAATGACTTTTGTCTGTAATATTTCCACTACATTTTTCAGTTTATGATCATCATCGCTTACTACTTTAATTTGAATACCATCTAGCGTAATTGTCGATTTACTGCCACGAAAGTCAAAACGCTGCCCTACTTCCTTAATTGCCTGATTTACAGCATTATCGACTTCCTGTAAATCTACTTCTGAGACTACATCAAAAGAACAATCTTTTGCCATCATATAACCCCCATTATAATATTTATTTTTTAATTACTATTGTAACCGTCTTACTTAATAGAGTATAAAAAAATGCAATCACTCCACCAATCGTAAAGAAGAAAGCGACCGGTTTGACCATAATTAATTCTGAACTACCTACTAAACTAAATAATAAAGTAGTCATATATGCCAAAAAAAGTTCACCATATCTAGAACTATTTCGTTTGGGAGCAATAAATAACCAAACGATAAATCCTAATACAATAATATTACTATTTTGTATAAATCCCATACTGATCACCTCATCATCATCATAAGCAGTTAACACTTATAATTTCGAACTAAAACTATTTTTTCCTGCCTGTTTTTATAACAATATTTCTTTTTTATAGACAAATTATATAGTATCATTATGTTTCTGATTTTCATATGATGTATCAGATACTCGAATAAAATGTCAATAAAGGAGGCTATCGAAACTATGGATGGCAAATATCCACATTGGTATCATGATGAAATGCAAGAATGTTGCAGTCCAATGGAACCAGCAATGATGCATCACGAATGTATGCCACCTAAAGCATATGCATATCCTGATACATCCTTCAAAGATCGCCTATTATGTATGTTAGGTGATGATGTCATATTCTCAGTTGATGCTCGCATATGTCGCCAAGAATCTTTTTGCGGTACCCTTTGTCATGTTGGTTGTGATTTTATTATTGTAAATGTCTGCATGCACCGCAAGCCACTTTCTATGATGGTTCCAATCAAAATGCTACGTTTTATTGGACCTAAATCACACTAAATCGGCTGATCATTTTTCCTTTGTCGTAAGGAGGTATCTTTTTGAAAAGAACAACTACCCGAAAACCGATGTCGATGGATTTAGAGCATATGAGCATGCTTCACGTTGAGGCTATTGAGCAACTCGATTTAATGTATACGACTTTAGAGGCAGCTGAGCAAGCCAGCGACACGATGCGCGATAGTCTAGATGATATGTCTCTCAATCACTGGGATGCTTACCTAGATATCATCCATCTCATCGGTATGCATGATGAAGCGATGAATGTTGCCATGAAAAAATATAGTACAAAAATGCGGGAAATCGAAGCCATTTCTGGAGAACGACAATTTGCTTTGCATCGTGTATGTTTACTTTTTTTAGTATTAGCCTTGCTGCGCCGTCATCGTCGGTTGGAACATATATTCAGTTTGCGTGGTAATCCTATGAGTGATTACTTTCAAGAATCTTTAACTATGGAGCGCGAACATATTTCACATCTAATAACACTCGCACAAACTATCATGTAAAGTAAAAGATTGATACAAAAGGGCAATCTCTCGATTGTCCTTTTATAATTTCTAAAGGTTTTTTCTACCTTCTTCTCGAAATTAAGTCTTATGCAATATAAATTGTACTTTGGCAAATACTATCTAATATCACATGCTGTGAAGGAGATCGAATGGATTTTTTAGTACCTGCATCAACGCCTCCTATATCGATAAAAGATTTTCTACGCCATCATATTGGTATTTCTCTTACGAACTGGCGAAAACTCAAACAGACGGGAACCCTGTTAGTCAATCATCAAAGCATCTCTATCAATCATATCGTATGTCCTGGAGATACGATTACCGTAAACTGGTTACAAGACTGCACAATTGTCCCCTCAGCATTACCACTGACAATTCGTTATGAAGATCCCTATCTGCTGATTATCGATAAGCCTGCTGGTATGCTTGTACACCCTACTACTTCTGAACATCTAGCAACGCTCGCTAATGCTGTCATGTATTACTATCAAACCAAGCAGTTACCTTATGGTTTTCATCCTGTCCATCGTCTAGATCGTAATACTTCAGGTTTAGTATTGATCGCCAAGTTACCTCATATTCAGCATTTGCTCTCACGTAATGAAATAAAAAATATCAACCGTCAATATGTAGCGCTTGCCTCCGGTATTATTCTACCTATAGAAGGTACGATTCATGCACCGATTGCTAGGCATCCTGATAGTATTATCGAGCGTATCGTTGATCCAGGTGGGCAAGATGCTACTACCTGTTACAAAGTAATCGAGCATCTACATAATGTTAGTCTCGTTGAGTTAACACTTTTAACAGGTCGTACACATCAAATCAGGGTTCATTTATCACACATTGATCATCCTCTGCTCGGGGATGATTTGTATGGTGGATCAACTGATTTGATTGCTAGGCAAGCTCTACATGCTACTACACTCGATTTCACTCATCCTGTAACAAAAGAGACAATCCATGTAACCAGTCCACTACCAATGGATTTACAAAACTTGATTACCTCCTTGCAGCTAGTGAGTCAGGTCGAATCAGACTAATGGGTCAGCTAGATTTAATTATTGATACTTTATTGTTTTTCCATATATTTATGCTATAATAAGTATAGTAAATATCACTGTATCGAATTCTTGAGGAGGGACTACTATGCCATTAATCACTACGAAAGAAATGTTTAAAAAAGCCTATGAAGGTCAATATGCGATTGGTGCTTTTAATGTCAACAATATGGAAATTATTCAAGCAATTACCGAAGCAGCAAAAGAAGAAAACGCTCCGCTTATCCTACAAGTTTCTGCTGGTGCAAGAAAGTATGCAAAACATAATTACTTAGTACATTTAGTACAAGCAGCGATTGAAGACACGGATCTTCCTATCGCACTTCATTTAGACCATGGTGCTGATTTTGAAACTTGTAAGTCCTGTATCGATGGTGGTTTCACTTCGGTTATGATTGACGGTTCCCATCATAGCTTCAAAGACAATATCGAATTAACAAAACGTGTTGTTGACTATGCACATAACAAAGGTGTTACTGTTGAAGGCGAACTCGGACAACTTGCTGGTATTGAAGATGATGTAAATGTTTCTGCTGAAGATGCTTCTTATACTCAACCTGAACAAGTTGAAGAATTTGTAAAAAGCACAGGTGTTGATTCTTTAGCAATCGCTATCGGCACAAGTCATGGTGCTTTTAAATTTAAACCAGGTACAAAGCCAAAATTACGTTTTGACATTTTAACAGAAGTTGAAGCTAGACTTCCTAATTTTCCAATCGTTTTACATGGTGCTTCTTCGGTTCTTCCAAGCTATGTTGAAATCATCAATAAAAATGGTGGCAACTTAGCAGATGCGATTGGTATACCAGAAGAGATGTTACGTCAAGCTGCTAAAATGGCAGTTTGCAAAATTAATATTGACTCAGACTTACGTCTTGCTTTAACAGCTGGTATCAGAGAGCACATGTTTGCTAATCCTTCACATTTTGATCCAAGACAATACCTATCACCTGCTAGAGCATATGTGAAAGAAGTAGT
>CAXYVG010000096.1:0-12916 GCA_964292325.1 uncultured bacterium
CCTGATAGTATCGTCTTTCCTTGGTTACCTTTGGCGCCATAATAGACGGCTTGCTCTGATGTCGCATCGAGGTTACGCGCTGGACTTACAATGTGTACATTCCCCTCTGCCACGGCTCGGTCTTCAGCAAAAAATGATTCAATCTGATTGGCTGTCATGGAATTGTCGGGCATTGTCAGTTTCGCCCAACCAGTAACGATTGCATACTGTTTATCAGAATCATAATCAATGGATGGTCCCTTCAGTATACTTTCACCTTTGGTCAATATAGGATCTCCAGTCGCAACCATATGAGTATTGTTAAAGGAACGCAGGTCGGCGGCTACGAGCGTCGCATCACCTTTTACTACCTTGACTCCGCCTGTGAGATGTCCCTCTTTGGTTTTGCTATTATATTCGACGCGTGCTCCCGTCATCACCGCATCCTCTTGCACCATGTGTACATTACCCTCTGCCGTCATAATGCCTTGTATACTATCATATTCAATGCTATCTGCCGATAACTCTACTGGTTTATTTTGCGCTGCTTGCAATGGTGCTACTGCCTGAAAGGACAGCAGCAGTGCGAGAGCGATGTTCGCTACTTTATGTTTCATTTGGTATCCCTTCCTTTTACAATTTTCGCATGACCATATATTTTAATTTTTTGCATATTGGCATCGCTTTCTATATGATCCCCTACCATAACAGTGTCTTCTTTGGTTAGCAAAACATTCTCTGAAGCATAAAAACGTTGCTCAGCTGCTGACCAGCGCGTTTGCTCGGCACTAAAGGCAGCTCCATCGCTGCTAGTGGCCTGCACTTTTCCAGTCATCATGATATCTTTGGTCTTGCTATCCATCACTGCCTCAGGGGCCGTAATGTCAATTTTACCACCATTGTCTTGATAAAATACACCTTTTATATTTTTTAATTTTAAATTTTTGGTATTAATATCCACTTCAATGTTTTCAGCCCCTAATTCCCATAGGCGCTTGCCGTCTTTTTCTTCAATAATGGAATTTCCGACATAAGATAAAGTCGAACTTTGCTCACCATTTGTAGCTTGTACTGGTTCTTTGGGTAGTAGTGGTTCCTCTTTGAAAAAATAATATAAGCCACTTGCAAGTAGTAAGATGGTACAAGCACTTACTAGATATGTAGTTTTTTTCATGCCTGTTCACCCACCTTTTCTTTTGGTTGGCTGGTATTCCAGCGTTTTTGAAACCATAACCATTCATCAGGATACTGCCGAATGGTCGCATCAATAATATTGGTCATTTTTGTTGTAAGCTGATAGATATCATCATCTTTGTTACCTGTTTCTTCGTCATACAATGGTTCATGCATAATGACTCGGTGACCGCCCTCGGCTTTTCGGACAATAAAAACGGGGATCACGGGTACCTTAAACTTTTTGGCAAATACAGCGGCCCCTACAGGAGTGGATGACATCTTGCCGAGAAATTCAATAAATAGCCCATTAGGACCTGCATCTTGATCTGCGAGTAGACCAACTAAACGTCCTGCTTTTAAAGCTCTAGCAGCACTGATTAGCTCCGTCGTGCCACGAGTAAAAAGTTCGATACCGGCTAGCTGACGGTACTCATTCAACAGTTTGGTATGTTGCTTATTGGGTTGTGGTTTGATGACACTTGCCACGGGAAAACCGGCCATCGCAAGCGAAGCTCCCAGCCATTCCCAATTGCCTATATGAGCGGCTAACAGTACGACTCCCCGCCCACTTGCCATCGCCTCATCAAGATAATGACGATTTTCAATGGTCACACACTCTTGCATTTTCTGCTTCGTCATTGCTGGAATATAGAGAACTTCGAGAAAAGTCTGTCCCAATTTCATAAATAAACTAGCAATTGTTTGCTCTGCTACTTCTGGTGTTAGACCTAATCGCTCTTGGATTTGCCTAATGGCTCGCAGTCGTTGCTTCGAAGCCATCCGGTAGTATATCCTGCCCAGATATTTACCAACTAGCAAAACCCAAGGATAAGGCAATAAGCAAACCAGCCAGCTTAGCATTTTCAGCGTATAATATTGCCATTTATTACTCATGAAGGACCTCCTTTTACTGCTGAGTACCTACCTCTGCACCATGCAAATAAGCATCCACGATACCTTGCCATTTGCCTTGTGCTTTTAGAATATGTTCAATGACTTCCCTTACTGCACCATTGCCCCCTGTATGAGTTGTTACTAGGTGCGCATATTGCTTTACTTCCGGGGCAGCATTCGCTACAGCGCAGGGTAAACCAACGCGAGCTAAGATCGGTAAATCATTGAGGTCATCGCCAACATACGCGATTTCCTCGGCTGTTAGGTTATATTTCGTCATTAGTTCCGTTAATGCTTTGATCTTATTGCTCGCTCCTTGGTATAGATCTGTGATTTTTAGTTCAGCACTACGGAGTGCGACCATTTGGCTTTCTCGCCCCGTAATAATTGCAATCGTAAGCCCTGCCTTACGAGCTACCGTGAGACCTAGTCCGTCTTGTGCGTGAAATTTTTTCATCAGTTCACCATCGCGGCCAAAAATAAGTTGCCCGCTAGTTAACACCCCATCTACATCAAGTGCTACTAGTTTAATTTTTTTGCTACGGCTTTCTATATCCATTATACCACTCCTTGGCGCAATAAGTCAGTAAGGTGGATAATACCAATATCAGTCGGTATTCCACCTTATATCATTACTTGTGTTTTCTCACTACATTGTCAATCGCCTGCACATCTTTTAGCAGTTCTTCTAATTGGTCAATATATAGCATATTCGGACCATCTGACAAGGCCTCTGCCGGGTTATCATGGACTTCCATAAATAGCATATCAATCCCGGTAGCTACCGCTGCTCTTGTCAGGTATGGGACAAATTCACGTTGACCGCTAGAAGTAGCGCCTGCACCACCAGGTAATTGCACACTATGCGTTGCATCAAATACCACGGGATAACCAAATGAACGCATAATGGCTAAAGAACGCATATCGGTAACTAGATTGTTATAGCCAAAACTAGCCCCCCGTTCGGTAAGAAGAATATTTTCATTGCCCGCTTCCCGAATTTTTGCAATGACATGTTCCATATCTTTTGGCGCTAAAAACTGGCCTTTTTTCACATTGACCACTTTACCAGTCTTTGCTGCCTCATGAAGTAAATCCGTCTGCCGACATAAAAATGCTGGAATCTGTAAGATATCGAGTACTTCAGCCGCTGTAGCCACTTGTGTACTGCAGTGGATATCACTGACGACTGGCACACCTAGTTCTTGCTTAATTTGGCTAAGAATTTTGAGTCCTTCCGTTAGACCTGGCCCACGAAAAGAAGAGTAGGAAGAACGGTTGGCTTTGTCAAATGAGGCTTTAAAAATATAGGGAACCCCTAAGCGATCGGCGATATCCTTAATCGCGCGACCAATTTTCAAAGTGCGTTCAAGACCTTCAATCACGCAAGGTCCGGCAATAAGGGCAATCGGATTCTGACCACCAACGGTGATATTACCAATGTTAACTGTATTCATTATGAGAACCTCCTAATTTTGTAATAATCGGTTTACTTTTTCTAAATCTTCGGCCGTATCTACGCCAATCGACTTAAAATCGGTTTTGAGCACTTTGATTCGATAGCCGTGCTCTAACGCTCTGAGCTGTTCTAACGACTCGGTTTGCTCTAGCGGTGTCGGCTCTAATTTGGCATATGTTAATAAAAAATCCCGGCGATAGGCATAAATGCCGATATGTTTATATACCGGTACTTGTGCACTGTTACGGGGATAAGGAAGTAGAGAGCGAGAAAAATATAAAGCATACCCTTCAAGGTCAGTAACCACTTTGACAGCACTTGGATCGTTGTACTCTGCCGGTTCCATTTGTGTCATCAGTGTCGCCATCTGTAGATCTGGGTTGCTACTAAAAGCCTCTGCCAATTGATCAATGATCTCTGGCGGAATCAGTGGTTCATCCCCTTGTACATTGATGATCAAGTCCACCAACGGAAAACGCTCGGCTACTTCTGCTAGCCTGTCTGTTCCCGTAGGATGATCGGGCGAGGTTAGTATTGCTTGACCGCCAAAATCAATAACGGTTTGATAGACCAGAGAATGGTCGGTCGCGACAATGACCTGATCCGGACGTTTGGCAAGACTGGCTCGTTCATATACATGCTGAATCATTGGTTTACCAGCAATTTTCGCTAATGGTTTGCCAGGTAATCGAGTGGAAGAATACCTAGCTGGGATTATGCATACTATATTCATCAACAAATTTCCCCTTTTTATCAGCGGTTTTTTTAATGAGTTCCATAAAGTCTTCATATCCCTCGGTAAAATGTACCGCAATACTGAGCACATATAGAGGTAATGGTCGATCGGAATGGATAAATTCCGGTGGAATTTTTACCGCATCTTTTTCTGTTGTAATCAGTGCATACGCTTTTTCATCTACCCCACGTTGCATGATCTCTTGCATTTCTGCCATGGTGTAGTCATGATGATCCGTATACCTTACCCCACAAACCTCGGCTACCCCAATATCTAAGATGGTCTGTTCAAAAGAGGAGGGGTTACCGATCGCTGATAATGCCACTACTTTTTTGTCACGAATGGTTTCCAGCGCTACATTGTTCATCTGCAGCCCCTTATACCATTCTTCTATTTCCACAAAACATTTTGGCTGATGTATACTTTCGACAATCAGCGCGTTGTTATGATAACGAGCAAGTGTACTTAGAATAATATCCCGCGAATCATCGGTAGACTGATCTACCTTCGTCAATAAGAAAACCTGCGCCCGCGCTAAATTCGCCAGCGGTTCTCGCAAGGTACCTCGAGGTAATAAAAAATTATTGCCAAACATATTTAATGCATCAATTAAAACAATATCTAGATCACGAGCCAATTGCCAATGCTGGTACCCATCATCGAGGATAATCACATCCGCCTTTAGTTCCTTCACTGCATATTCGCCTGTTAGAATGCGATTTTTACCAATCACTACTGGAATCCCCGGCAAACTTTTCGCTAGTAAATAGGCTTCATCGCCAGCCTCGGTAACAGTCATATAAATTTTGTTTCCATCGGAAACTACCCCTACATCACCACTCCAACCTGCGCGATATCCACGATTGAGAATGACGACTCGATAACCCATTTCCCGAATGATGGTAGATAGCCGCTGTGCAGTCGGAGTTTTGCCTGTACCACCAACGGTGATATTGCCGAGGCTAATAACCTTACAATCTAATTTGTGCTGTTTTAAAAAACCACTTCTATAAAGATATAGCTTGATTCTAACACCTAGGCCATAAAGCATCGAAAACACGCGCAATAATCCCAGCAGAAATACTGCTAGGATTCCAGGTTCTTCCCCATGTACTAATTTGTATAAGTAAACTTGTAATGCTTCACTCTGGCGCATACTTGTTCCGCCTTTTATTAGATTTGTGACTTGACTAGTTCTCGCAAATATACCATACTCTTGCGAGCCGCTCCACGATTTTCATCAATGATGCTTATGGTTTCCGATGACATCTGGAGTCTAGTCTGTTCATTATATAAGATATCCAATATACTCTCAGCCAAAGAGCCTGCATCCTGAACGGTTCGGCAAGCGTTTCTTTGGGAAAATAAAGAATATGTATCTTTGAAGTTAAACATATGAGGTCCCACTAGAATTGGTTTCCCATGAGCAGCAGGTTCGAGAATATTATGCCCTCCCCGCTCTACAAGGCTACCACCTACATAAACAATGGTACTCACACTATATATTTTACCTAACTCCCCAATGGTATCAAGTAGTACTACATCATAGCCAATCGTTGGCTCTTGCAATAGTAGCGTCCGGCGAGTGGCGACAAAACCACTGTTTTTCGCACTACTCGCGATTTCTTCCGAGCGCATAATATCTCGCGGGGCAATGACTAATTTCGCCTCTGGAAAGCACTCGCGTACTTTTTTGAAGGCACGAAAGAGTATCTCTTCTTCCCCTTTATGCGTACTGCCTGCAACCAATACAGGATACGCATCCACAAGACCCATCTGTTGGCAGATGACTTGCTGTTCTTCTTGGGTTACACTGGTATAGTTTTGATCAAATTTGGTATTGCCAGTAACGACTACACGGCTAGGATCGGCTCCAAGCTCTAAAATATGCTGTGCATCAATCGTTGACTGCATGCAAAATTTATCCATGCTATCTAACATACCTTGCAGTACACTACCCATATACCGATAGCGTCCCATACTCTTATCGCTAATTCTGCCATTAACCATCATAACTGGCACAGAGAAAGATCGTGCTGCTTTTAGAAAATTAGGCCACATTTCAGTTTCTACCAACAATAATACACTAGGCTGAATTCTTTTTACTACTTGATGAGCAATCCCCGGAACGTCGAGAGGTGAAAAAATCACACTATCGGCCTCTGTAATAATGCGTTTTGCCATAGAATATCCAGTAGCAGTGACTACCGATACCAAAATAGGCTTCTCGGGAAAAGCACAACGTATTTCTTTGATAATTGGACTAGCAGCAACAATTTCGCCTACGGAAGCCGCATGTAACCAAATGCAATCTTTCCTCACTACTGATTCGATTTCATAATCAGGTATAAAACCAAAACTCTGGTATAAGCGCTGCGCAAAACCTTTTTCCTTACATAGGCGCACGATAAATGCAGGAATTGCTAGTAGTACAATCAGCACCGCTAGTATATTGTAAATAAAATGCATGTTCGATACCTCTTTTTTCAACTTTGCCCTTACTTACTCTGAAACTGAACCTGATACAACTTGCTATATAAGCCACCCAGTTCTAATAGCTGGTCATGAGTTCCCTGCTCTACAATTTTTCCTCGTTCCATAACCACAATCATATCAGCTCGTTTTACGGTCGACAAACGATGGGCAATCACAAAAGAGGTTCGACCTACCATCAATTTATCCACTGCCTCCTGAACGAGTTTTTCACTTTCTGTATCTAAGGCAGAAGTCGCTTCATCCAAAATTAAAATGCGAGGATTTTTAAGAATGGCTCTGGCAATCGAAATACGTTGGCGCTGTCCACCAGACAGTTTTGATCCTCGCTCGCCAATTTGTGTATCATAACCGCCAGGCATATCCATAATAAAGTTATGAGCATTTGCTGCCTTAGCTGCCGCTATGACTTGCTCAGAAGCAGCGTCTAATTTGCCATATAAAATATTTTCATATACACTTCCGTTAAACAACACCGTTTCTTGGGGTACAATTCCAATTTGCTCTCTTAGTGATTGGAGAGTAACGGTTTTTATATCAATACCATCAATCATAATATTCCCATCGATTGGATCATAAAATCTAGGAATTAGATTGGCAATGGTAGTCTTGCCAGCACCACTTGGTCCAACAATTGCCACTACTTGTCCAGACTTTACCGTCAATTGGATTTTATTTAACGCAGGCTCACCTGCTTTGTACTCAAACGTTACCTGATTGAAGGCTACATGACCATCAATTTTTGCTAGTACTGTCGCACCCTTCATATCCTCAATTTCTGGCTGCGTATCAAGAACATCAAATACCCTCTGAGCGGCAGCCATGGCTTTTTGAATATTACCATATACACGGCTCAAACGTTTAATCGGATTGGATAAATTAACAGCATAGGTCAAAAAGGCAATCAATGAACCTGCTGTCAAATGATTGTTGATGACTTCTCGTCCACCATACCAAATAATCATCGTGATGCCAATGGATGCCACAAATTCAATAATTGGCGTTAAGGTTGCCATAATTTGCGAATTCTTCATTTGCGCGCGAAAATTTTGGTGATTTTGTAATTTAAAGCGTTCGATTTCATAATCTTCCCGTGCAAAGGATTTGATCACCCTGACGGATGAAATGCTTTCTTGTAATACAGACGTAATATCAGCGGCTCTTTCTTGTATCAGAGCACTGGATCTACGCAATTTTTTGCCAAAAATATTCATCGTTTGCCCTACTAGCGGAGCGGTGATCAGTGTTAACAGTGATAACTGCCAATGAAGATAAAACATCGCCCCTAGCGAGCCAATCAGTATCATGCCTTCGGTAACCATTTCTATCATATTTTCTACCAATGCACCTTGTACCGCTGCCACATCATTGGTGATATAGCTCATTAGCTGACCAGTCTGGCGTTTTTCATAATAGGATAGCGATAATCGTTGCATATGCCGATATACAGCTTCGCGAATATCAATAATTACCTTTTGCCCAATATACGACATCAGATAGGTTTGCCCATAAAAGAAAATGCCTCTCAGAAAAAAAACTACGATAATACCACCTGCAATGGCATTGAGCATCGACATATCTTTGTTTGCTAATACTTCATCAATAATATCTTTTAATATCCATGGTACATATAAACTGGCACTAGCGGCCATTATAATACATAGAATCGCCACTACCATTCGGTGCAAATAAGGCTTGATATACTGTAATAGGCGCGTATAATTTTTCATTATTGTCCTCCAACTGGGTTCTGGGCAACGGCTAGAATCTCATGGGCTACCCGCTTTACCGCACCTGCAGCGCCTAGTTTCTGGCGCATCTCTATCAAATCGTTGACGATTGCCGTATGAACTGCAGGATTCGTCAACATCGGTAATGCTTCTTTGGCTATATTCTCAGCGGTTACTTCGTATTGTAATAGTTCTGGTACAATCTTACGTCCCGCAACAATATTCGGCAAGCTAATATATGGAATCTTAACGACAATCTTACCCAGTAAATAAGTAAGTGCCGCTATTTTATAAATTACGACGGTTGGTAAATTCAAAATTGCAGCTTCTAAGGTAACAGTTCCCGACGCAGCAATCGCCATATTTGCAATATTCATCAAATCATATGTACAATTTTCCGTCAAAATCACGTTAACATTGTATTGCTTTATGATATCTTGAATCATTACCCGGGAAATCGTTGATGCAATCGGTAGGAAAAATTGGCACTCAGGAAGTGTTTCTGCAATTTTTTCTGCCGAAGCTAACATGACTGGCAATAGATTGACAATTTCTTGTTGGCGACTGCCAGGAAGCAATAAGACAACAGGCTTTGTTGGTATTGCCCCAAAATACTGATACGCCTGATCTTTGGGCATAGTGGTCTTGACAATATCAAGTAACGGATGACCAACAAACGTTACATTGGCACCCGCCTCACTATATACATCGACTTCAAATGGAAAAATGGCCGCCACTTTTTCTACTGTTTCGGCCACTGTTTTTGCCCTGCCACGTCCCCACGCCCATACCTTGGGACAAATATACGATATGACAGGGATTCCTTTGCTCTTCGCAATTTTCGCCAATCTGATATTAAAGCCATGATAATCAATAATGACAAGCACATCCGGCCTTTCCCGGTCCATCACATCTGCCAACATATCACGTACTTTAAATAGTTTTGGTATATTCTTGATGATTTCCACGAAGCCGATCACACCTAAATCCGCAATATCATATACGATATCCACACCAGCTGCCTTCATGGCTTTACCGCCCATACCCAACAGTACAATATCTGGCTGTATAGCTTTTAATGCATGTGCTACACTAGCGCCATGCAAGTCTCCTGATGCTTCACCTACAGAAATCATGATTTTAGACATAAACAGCCTCCAGACATTTTTTACATTGCTACTATCGTTATGTCATGGTCATTTGCCATGCTTACTACTTTTTCACGATCAACGATCAGCGTTTTTCCTGCTTCAATGGCCAGAGCGGTCCCGCCAGCATTGCATATACTTTCGAGTGTGCTTAGGCCTACGGTTGGTACATCAAAACGCATATCTTGATTAGGTTTGGCTACTTTCGCAACCGTGATGCCCCCCCGTCCTAGTTCTCCACCACGACGAATACAAGCATCAGTACCTTCAATGGCTTCAATCGCCATCACTGCACATTGTTTGACGACTACCGTCTGTCCAATATCTAGACGTCCCATTTCTTTTGCCATTTTGAACCCATAGTCGATATCAGCGCGTTCATCCGCTGTCGGCTCACGTTTTGTCAATACACCAGGCATTGGCATAAGGCTTTTGATTAAAGCCGTCTGATCTAAAATTCCAAATCCTTCTATTACTAACTCGCGTACAAACGCCAACATGATGGTATCATCATTATGATCGGTCAGACTTGCCAGTAATTTTTTGATTCGGTCATCGAGTGCTACCGTTCCGGTAAACATTAATTCCTTGGTTACTTTCCCTAGCATGGTTACTTCTGTAACACCTTCATTTTTTAAAGTAGTCAATATTTGATCTAACTGACCCACACTAATATCATATGTTTTATTCGCTATATTATGCAGCTCGGGATCGACTCCAGGCACCAAACCTACAGCAATCACGGTAAAGCCCATGCCGCGAGCGGCACGGGCAAATTGAGAAGGCAAACCTCCGACACCGGCTAGTAAACCTATAGTTTTCATCTTGTCAATCTCCTATTCCCCATCTCTACGACTACGACAGACACCACGTTCTACATTGCGTAAAAAACGCAAGAAATGTTCAACTTCAGGATAAGACTCGAGGTCTTGTTCCATCATTTCGATAGCCTGAGCCAAACTAAATCCTGAACGATATAATATTTTATATGCTTTTTTAATATTTTTTCGTGCGTCTACTTGAATACCTGCGCGAGCCATACCGACATTATTCAGTCCAGAGACTCTAGCTGGATGACCATCAGCAATGACGAATGGCGGTATATCTTGTACGACTTTCGATGCGCCACCGATCATAGCATTCATACCAATCTTCACAAATTGATGTACTCCGGATAAGCCACCAATGACTACACGATCTTCTACTACTACATGACCAGCTAAGGTCGCAGCATTCGACATGATGACATGATTGCCAACCACACAATTGTGAGCTACATGCGTATAGGCCATTAACAAACAATGAGAACCAATTCTCGTTTCTTCCCCTTCACCTGTAGCACGATTGACAGTAGCAAATTCTCTAATCTTTGTATTGTCACCAATAAATACATAACTTTTCTCACCACAAAATTTCAGATCCTGTGGTTCTGAACCAATCGAAGCACTCGGAAAAATCGTACAATCTTTGCCGATACTAGTCCAGCCATCTATTACTGCATGAGCACCGATTTTCGTACCATCGCCAATCACTACATTTTCACCAATAACCGCATAAGGTCCAATTTCAACATCTTTACCCACTCGGGCCCCCGGATGAACCACTGCGGTTTCATGTATTTTACGCAGAGATAAAACAGCCATCTGCAATTCACTCCTTATCCAGTAAGTACATTACCCTTACTCACTTATACTTGCTGTAATTATAGTCCGACTACTCAGTCTAAAAGAGACTAGTCATTTTTCGCTAAAATAAGCGATTTATACGGAAAAGTACTTGTTATTTCAATTTATAGCATCAAATCTACTACTTTTCTTTATTTTTCTTTATTTTGATGATAATACAAATAAAAATTCAGCTTCCGCTGCCAATTGATCATCTACAAACGATTGCACCCACAGTTTCCCTGTACCAGCACGTACCTTAATAATTTCTGCAACCGTGCGCAGTTGATCACCAGGCACTACTGGTTTTCTAAATTTCACTCGATCCATACTAGCAAAAAATGCTAACTTCCCGCGATTTTCCTCAGGATATAGGATCGCCACTCCACCGACTTGCGCCATCGCTTCCAGAATGAGTACACCAGGCATCACTGGATGACCAGGAAAATGTCCTTGGAAAAACTCTTCATTAACAGTTACATTTTTAATTCCTACGGCTCGTTTCAATGGTTCTAATTCTATAATACGATCCACCAATAACATTGGATACCGATGAGGAATAATTTCTTGTATTTCAGTTGCAGACAACATATTTTTCACTCCCTACTAAAAGTTTAGTTGCTTTCTTTGTTCACCATATTGTGTAGCAACGCTCTTGGCCAATGCGGTATTGAGCGCATGGCTTGATTTGACCGCAATGATATGACCTTTAATACGCCCTGCCAACGCTACATCACCAATAATATCTAATATTTTATGACGTACCAGTTCATCTTCAAATCTGAGCGGCGTAAGGACTTTTTCATGATCATATACAACCACATTTTCCAAACTACCACCTAATGCTAACCCTTGTGCTTGCAATGCTTCTACCTCATGCATAAAACCAATCGTCCGGGCTGGTGCAATTTCCTGTATAAATACTTCTTTGCTGATTTCATAATCACCAAATTGTACCCCTAGCATCGGATGAGGATTAATCGAGGTAAACGTAATTCGCAATCCATCATAAGGCAAAATGGTAATAAACTTATCATCCACACGTATGGTTTGCGATTGTGTCACACATACGTGTCTACGTAGTGCATCTTGCTGAACACTACCAGCTTCTTCAATCAACTTCACGAAAGGCAATGCGCTACCATCTGCCACTGGCGGTTCCACCGAATCAATTTCTACTATACAATTATCAATTTCTAGTGCATAAAATGCTGCTAAGAGATGTTCCACTGTAAACACTTTCGCTAAACCACTTTCCAGCGTAGTAGCCCGCATGGCATTGGTAACATTTGCAGCGACTGCTGTTACCTGTGGTGCTCCCGGTAAATCCACCCGCACAAAGACAATCCCTGTATCAACAGGTGCTGGGCGCATGGATATCGTCACATTCTTTCCTGAATGTAACCCTATACCAGTGTATGTTACAGTTCTCCCTACTGTTGTTTGGTGCATAATGTCCTCCTGATGTGATAACCTTTATACATTCTATAAAACATTTGATCTCCCTGCAAGATATTTCTGCAAAAATTATGTTTTTATTTTCAAAAAAGCGAAGACGAGACAAGCAACATCTCCGCCTCCGCATCTACACTTACTATTTGCTACTTAGACAAAAGACAAGGGAGACAAGGGGACGG
>CAXYVG010000097.1:0-12137 GCA_964292325.1 uncultured bacterium
AAGCTCTAGAAAACGACCAGTACAAAAGAGTGACAAAGGGGAAGCTACCAGAAGCCGATGTTGCAGTCATTGATGAAGTATTCAAATGTAATTCAGCTGTACTCAATACCTTGCTGCCAATTATGAATGAACGTGTATATTTTGATGATAGCAGTACTCCTAAGCCAATTTCGCTACAGGTATTGGTTGGACTTTCAAATGAACTTCCCGATGGTGGGGTAAATGGGGAACTCGCAGCACTATGGGATCGATTTGACCTAAAATATATAGTGGATTACGTAAAGGATGAACGTAATTTTGCTACGATGCTAAAAATCAGCAATGGTAAGCCATCTACCACAATCAGCCTGCAAGAGCTACAGAGCGCACAGCAACAAGCAGAGCAAGTGAATATATCCGATGATACAATCAATGCCTTGGTGCGGCTCTGGAAAGAGCTGAAAAGCCAAGGCTTTATTATTTCAGATCGTCGTTTCAGAAATTGCTTGCGCTTCTTAAAGGCTCATGCTTGGCTCGAAGGGCGTAATGTTGTAGCTGACGATGATATTGCCATCTTATCAAATATGCTTTGGACTGATCCTGAACAAATCAAGCAAAGCAAGAAAATCGTAATGGGCTTTGCCAATCCTCTGGCTGTAAAAGCTAATGAAATATTTGACGGAGCGTTTGAATTGGCGGCTAAGCTAAAAGAAACACCAGATAGTGCCGAGCGTACTGGTATGGCGACAGAAGCCAATCATAAATTTAAAGTAGCACAAAAAATGCTGGATGGGCTACTGAAACAGGCTAAAAGTGAGGGAAAAGCAACAGGCAAAATTATTGAGCGTTTAGCACAGATTAAAGAAATGAATGAGAATGTAGTGAATACCTATCTTCTAGGCATATAGCGTGGCTATTATGAAAAAAAATAACAGTGAATTATCACGAAATAGCGTTCGCAATGATGCGTTTGATCGGGTTGCATATGAAGAAATACTGTATCAATCAAAAGAATTGCAAAACCTAAGTAGGCAAGGAGTAGAAACATTGAATACGTTCTCAGAAATGGCTGAGGACGTATTCTTTTCGCTTTACAAGGTCAAGCCAGAGCTAATCCCATCAAATGAGTTGGCAACGGAATATCTGCTAAATCATGAGCTGATGTCGAAACTGATGGAATCACAGTCATATCAGGAATTAAGAGAATATACCCAACTAGATGAGCTAGGAGCAGGACTTGGTAGTAAAGCTCTGCTTGAAAATTTGCTGAAACAATTGGAACAAGACGGTGATTTAAAAGAGGTTTCAAATAAAATTAATGATGCCATAAAGCAACAGGTAGCCATGCCAGCTAATGAAGTTCAGCATATCCTATCTGGTATTCAAAGTACGTTACGGCAGGTAGTTGAGTTTGCTACTGATAAGGCAGTTTCTGAGGTAGAAGAAGTAGAAAATATTATTACGTCATGGGGGCTTAATCAGGGAGAGTTTGAAAGATTGCCATATGATAAAAAACTGGAATTACTACAGGTCTTGCGTGGGCAACAGAAATTTAGAGATATGACAAAGCTCGTTGGACGCATGAGAAATTTAGCTACTGGTTCACGAAAATCTAAATTAGAACACCGAATTGAACTACACTCGATTACCCAAGGGTCTGACCTTAATCATGTATTGTCACAAGAATTGCTATCACTGCGTAGACCTGCATTAAAGCTAGATTTCTACAGGAGAATGGTGGAAAAACAATTACTGCAATATGACTTGAATCACCAAGAATATATGGGGCAAGGCCCGATTATCGTATTAATTGATACTTCGAGTTCGATGCGTGGAGGACGCGAAATTTGGTCAAAAGGGATAGCGTTAGGTCTAGCTGAAATTGCTGAAAAAGAGCGTAGAGCATTTAGTTATGCGCTCTTTGCCAGTAGTAGGACTAATTTAATTACAGATGATTTTCAGCTTGGACAACGTTCACCTGATAAATTGATCAAGCTGGCAAGCGAGTTCATTGGTGGTGGTACTGATTTTGAGCAACCGTTACAGTGGGCGCTTGGCAAACTGAAAGAGAGTAATTTCAATAAGGCGGATATTGTCATGATTACTGACGGTGAATGTGCTATTGGTAATGAATTTTTAAAAGAAATGCAGAAAGTGCAAGAGGAGAAGCAATTTAGGATTTACAGCATCCTCATTGGTAGCAATCTGAAGGAATTAAAACGCTGGTCAGACGAGGTATGGAATGTAACCGATTTGCTAGACGAAACGATTGCAAAAGAATTATTTCAAAAAATATAAAAAATGGGAGCGATTAAAATGTCAACGATGATACATGATGCAACAAAATTATATGCTGTTAAAGGTGGCACTACTGATAATATCCTTGGTAACTTGGTTTGGTTTAGCGTTTCAGACATGGAGATATTACGGGATGATCTAGTAAAACTGGCAATGAATGTAGGCTTGCCAGAAAAATATGTTCCTGCACCAATTCGTCCAAGTGATGCCTTCCGTAGGGCTACATCTGAAATTGGTGGTGTATTGCGTTCAAGCGAAGAGATAACAGAAGTTTTGATGGTACGGGAAGTATTATCAGCCGAAGATCGAGTTGTACGCCATTTGATTAAGGAAGTCAGGGATAAAAAGAACGTCCAGCTTAATTATGAAAAAATAGGAGAAATTGAATTTGAAAGGCAATGGGGAACCATGAATGTGACAGCTCTTACTGATGAAGCCAAGCCAGCCTTACATAAGGCCAAAGTGCTGTACAGCAAATATCGTGACTATTTTATCTCTGACCATATCAGGCGGCTTATTAAAGTAGCTCTTGGTGACTGCCAAGCCGTCGGAGTACGTCCAGCAGGAGCAGTATATTTTACACCAGCAACATATGAGCCGACGATCAAAGCCCTCAATTCCCTAGTAAAGACACTTCCAGGCAATGCCGTTGAGATGCACTATTTGCCTGTGGTCAATGCTAATGAGCAAAAACAAATGTTAGAAGAAAAACTGCGTGGTCATGTATTATCGCAGGTTTCTCAGATTGGTAGTATGTTAGGTGGTGATGCCCAAGTGCTAGGAGTCAAGAAAACCCTTAAATCATTAGCATCTGAGTTTGCATCTACCCTACGAGACCAAAATGTAGTGTCTAAGACCACAGCGAATAATGCTATTCAGCAATTACAAGGGCTGAAACAGCAAGTAACGGAATATGAAAGCTTGTTAGAAAGTAACCTTGGTGAAGTGCGAGCGACCATTGATATACTTCGTAAACAAGTACGTATTATGCTCGATCGGGTTAGTTTAGATAATGGTGTAGCATGAAATGATTAATTTCCACAGTATCAAATTGTATAAAGGGGAATTGGAGAAATGGCTAAGATTAAAGAGCGAGTAGCCTATTTACAAGGGCTAGTTCTAGGACTTAATATTCGTTTACATTCGGATGAAGGAAGATTATTGATTAATATCATTGATGTGCTTGATGAGATGGCAGAAGAAATTAATAATATCCAGATGGAGCAAGCTGATTTGCAAGCGTATGTCGAGAGCATGGATGAGGACTTAACTGACTTGGAAGAAAAAGTATATGACAGTGCTGGTGATGATGACTTTTAAACAGTACAGCCAGTATTTGTGCGGAGCGAGAATAATGTGTCAACCATGTTGGTGAAGGAGCGAAAGATGTTTCAAGGAAGGCGATTTGTTACTAGGGGAGTAGCAGATACTATACCGCAAGAGGTACAGATGTTTTTATGGTCATTGCTTGATAGTTTAATAGCCAAGCGAACGGTAGAGCTGGACTACCTTCAAGTATTTGAACTTGTGGGTGCAAGAGGTCAGCAGACGATTATACATCGTCAAGAAATGCCAGATTATCAGGCGGTATATCAGTTTGATAATGTTGTTAGTCCGCTGAATAGTAAGCTATATGTGATTGATGATTCTGCGTATGCTACGATGCTGTTGTGTCAGGAATATTAAAAAAAGATGCCAGCCTTACAAAGGCTGGCAGTTAATTTTTAGGAGAGTGTATTGATATGGAAAATATGAGAGAATTATTGGCTGGTTGTTTACGTGAAAGTGCGAATGGCTATGTTGTTGATGCACTAATTGAAAACTATCCCAGTGTCAGTGAATTAATGAATGCCCGTGAAGATGAAATAAGTATAATCAAAGGTATTGGTGTTGTAAAGGCTAAGCAACTTAAATCGATACTAGAATTTGCTCGAAGAGTACATACACCAGATGGAAATAAGCGTATCATTATTAGAAGTCCAAAGGATGTGTATGAATTAGTGCGTGCCGATATGGAATTTTTACAGGTAGAGCACTTTGATGTCATTGGTTTATCCACTAAGAATCATGTTATTTTCAGAGAGAATATTTCGATTGGTTCATTAAATGCCAGCATCGTTCATCCACGTGAAGCGTTTAAAGGATTGATTCGAAGATCATGCGCTGCTTGCATTTTAGTTCATAACCATCCAAGTTCAGAACCGTCGCCGAGTAATGAAGATATTTTGCTTACGAAGAAATTAGTTGAATGCGGTAGTATTATTGGTATTGAAGTGCTTGACCATGTTATTGTAGGCGCAGCTGGTGGCGGTTACGTTAGCTTGAAGGAACAAGGGAAGATGTAATTTGCAGATTGAGAAGCACTAAGGAATTACTATTATCAAAAAAATAGATGGGTTAATCCTGTCTATTTTTTATCTTGGGTTGCCAATGCTAAATAAAGATCTCTATAAAATTTATTCAGAGGTACTACATAGCTGGCTATTGTTAAAAGTCTTCTGGCTAAGAATACAGGAATCTTTTTTCCTCGAAATATAATAAATTTCAAAATAGTATCCTCCCATAGAATTATTTTTATTGCTATCTATTAGAATAATATATTATTTTGATAGTAAAAGATACGAGAAGGTTAAATTGGCGGCAATATTTATCCTACGGATTATAATGGTGTGAAATGAAAAAAAAATAATCATTTCTAGGACGTTACTATATTGATGATATTAATGGTTTGCATATGGATGGCGAATTTTGATACGCAAACTAGTTACCAATAGGGTTGTCTTTAGTAATGGCACATGCCAAAAATCCAAAAACAACTCTATTGGGACACTTTTTCAATGTGCTGTTAGGCTGTAGTCTAATGGCATAATTTTAATGGAGGAATTTGTATGAAGATAGGATATATTCGCGTAAGCACAGCAGAACAAAATACGATTAGGCAAGAGGTTCTGTTAAAAGAGCTGGGCGTTGATGAACTCTTTATTGATAAAGCCAGTGGTAAAAATACGGATAGACCAGAATTAAAGCGGATGCTCACATATGTTCGGCAGGGGGATACTGTTATCGTTGAATCCATCAGCCGCTTCGCTCGCAATACACGTGACTTACTTGATCTCATTGCCCAGCTGACGGCTAAGCAGGTAGAATTTATTTCTAAGAAAGAAGCTATTGATACAACAACCCCAACAGGGAGATTTATGCTGACGATCTTTGGGGCTGTAGCAGAATTGGAACGCGAGTACATCTTGCAACGTCAGAATGAAGGAATTGCTATTGCCAAAGAACTAGGGAAATACAAGGGTCGTAAGCCTATAGTAAATCCGGAATTTGATAAAGTCGTGACTAGATGGAAATCTGGTGATATGACAGCGGTCGAGGCTATGCGAAGGTTAAACATGAAATCGTCTACATTTTATCGGAAAGTAAGGAAATTATCCCAGCAGTGACATTGTGCCAAGTCAAGAAGACATTGCTATTACCAAAGAACTAGTCGAAGCAGGTAAGTTGTTGGATAATAATATTCTTGAGCATATTATGGTAAAGGTAAATTCAATATTAATGTATGATATCAATTATGCTTTAAAAGTATAATAAGATTATTGTATCTGCAGTTTCTGTAAGTAACTGTTAAGTTCAAAATTCGTATGTGCTACGTATAGTTCCCATAGAGAAGCATATATTTTCATCTCTACTATTACTATAAATTTCATATTACTAATAACATATAGTCTTGTACTTTACATAATTATTAAATCGAAGCCAAGGTTTAATAATATGGAAAGCAGGTATATTATATGGAAAAAACATCGAGAGGATTTCATACAGTAACCATCGTTAAGACATTAACCAAAAAAGAAGCGTTAAAACTAATTGAGGATTTTGAGAGTTACGCAGAAAAAAAAGAGATTAAATTTTTTCAAATTCGTAAACTTAAATCTTCAGGTCACTTAGACGAATTTACCAAGTGGCTATATTCGACTTTTCCAGACTACTATATTGCACACTATCCAGAAAACAAAGGGATTTTGTGGCTGTTGAGGTATAGCAATATTTCTCCTGGATTTATTAAGCAAGGTGAAGTGGATAAACCGTGTAGCATCAAAGCTACTATCAATCCTAAAATACTGACAGGTGAAAAGGACTATTTGGCAGCTGCTACCGTGGATTATCTTGAGAGTGCTGAAGCTTTATTTAACAATGAAGCAAAAAAAATCTCCCCCATATTGGGGGAATATAGTCATTATTCGATGAATAGGCCAGATTACTGTGTCAATTTTGACCTAAGCGAATTGAAAATTCCATGTACGGCAGAGCAGATGATTAAGCTTATAAAACGTGGTAATATTCCGACACATTATTCTGAGTGGGTAGATGATAATGACAGCGCTAAAAACAGTTTCTATTTGGAGAGTAAATCTGTTACCATCAACTGCTACCGGAAACATAAACAGTTAAAAGAAAAATTCGAGGACTGTCCTGATTTAGAAGCTTCGCAAAATCTCATTCGTTTCGAGGTGCAGTGTAACTATTTAAAAACATACTTTTTATCCAGGGATATAAAAAGAAAACAGGAACGATCTGAATCTGATGTAATACGGGAGATGTTATCAGAGGATTTTTGCAAGGAGATTATTAAGAAGTACTTTAATAAGGTTATACGGAGAGGCGATTATTTCACATTAAGCGAAGCCATAAGGCAGGTGCAATTACAGCATTTTTCGAAGAAAAAAGAAGTACGCCTCATCATGGAACTGAGAAGAATTAACCAGTTTCGAGGAATATACAAGGTAAGAGCTGCACTTCAAGGGGAAGAATTGGAAACGTTCAGGCGGACATTGAGAGACTTGTCTGAAATAAATGTTAATCCAGTCACTATCCCAAGAGAATGGAATATAACACGAATCCCAAATCTTATCGATGCCTATGACAGGAGAGTTGAGGAGGAATTGTATAAACGGCAACAGGAAGAAATGAATTTTCAAATTTGGAATGACTACGTTGATGAATGTAAGAAAAAACATAAGAAACGCTGATAGGGCAGCCGGAGGTATTTACAGAAATAAGCCAAAGCAACATTGTAGAAAAATATAACTTCGGTAGTTTGCTTTAGGCGGATTAATCAGTAATCCGAGTTCTCCGGCTTCATCAAAGATAACGATCATTCAGAGGGAAAATATGAACTAATTCGGAATAGGAACTATAACAATTATATCCACTGGTTTAACAAGCATGGGATTAATAACTATGAGATGTCTAACGCCTATTCAGTATTGCCAAAAGGCACTTAAAAGTTGTCTGATTTACTGCCGATAATCCATGATGGTTGAGTGATTGATGTAGTTACGTGTTCTCTGTTTGCGAATATAAAATGATAAAAAAGCATAAGATAAGTTAAAATGTATAATTTGTCCCTAATATTGTTTTTGCGTCCCAAATGTGTTATGATTCTAGGTATATAAATAGAAAGAATTAGTATGTAATTAAAACCTTTTATAGCAAAACAAGCAGGTTTCCTCGGAAGTCTCAGAAAGAACAAAAATGATAGTTATTTCATAGTGTCAAGAAACTGATAAGAATTAGAGGGCTTTCTAAAAAGGCAACGGCTTTTAGAACATCAAAGGTTTGTTTAGTTCTTGATGACGGTTATAGGATATAGTTCATGATTAAGGTTGGTAGAAAAAATGATTTCAGTTTTTGTGCCTTGAGAGGTGAGCCATTTACGACATATAGAGAAAGGACTGGACCAAAATGAAAAAGAAGAATGTTTTAAACTTAATAAAATATTATGCTGAAAAAAATGATACTGCCTTTAGAAATGAAGCATATGAGATTGCCAGACATTTTGATCAAATTAATAACTATCAACTTTCTGAGTATATTATGGCACTTTTGTCAGATACAAATACTTTCTCTCCGCAAATGGATACATCAACACATATGTTTTTTAAACGAGTAGATGTTAATACCGATTCGCTTCCTTTGCCGGATAGTATAAAAGATAGTGTTTTAGGCATTGTAAATGCAATTGGTCACAATGCAGGAGTAAACAAGTTTTTATTTGAAGGGCCACCAGGAACAGGAAAAACAGAAACTGCAAAACAAATAGCACGCATACTTGAAAGGGAATTATTTGTAGTTGATTTTGATTTAGTTATTGATAGCAAGCTTGGTCAAACATCTAAAAATATAGCAAGCCTTTTCGACGAAATACGCAATCTATCACATCCAGAAAAAGTTGTTGTGTTGTTTGATGAGATAGATGCAATAGCTATTGATAGAATTAACTCAAATGATTTGCGTGAAATGGGAAGAGCGACATCTTCAATTTTAAAGGGATTAGATAGTTTGAATGATACTGTAGTACTAATTGCCACTACTAATCTATATAAAGCTTTTGATAAAGCCCTAATAAGAAGATTTGATTCCGTGATAGATTTTAGCAGTTATACGAAGGAAGACCTTATAGATATTGGTGAAATAATACTGAATGACTTATTAATTAAATTTAAATCTGCAGGTAGGAATATGAGGTTGTTTAGAAAAATTTTAGGTTGTATGAATCAAATACCTTATCCTGGCGAGTTGAAAAATCTTATAAAAACTTCATTAGCTTTTAGTGATCCAAACAATGAATATGACTATCTGAAAAGAATTTATGCCGCTGTAAATAAACAAAATGCAGAAACAACATTGAAAGATATACAAGACAAAGGATTTACTGTGCGAGAAATTGAAATTTTAACTGGCGTTTCCAAAAGTCAGGTATCGCGAGAGTTGAGGGAGTAGTTGCATATGAATAATTTATTACAACTAAAAGGAACATTTGAGCAAGCATCTAGTAATTCACGTCCTGGGGCTCCTAATTTACCTTCCGGAAAATCTGTTAAAATATCACAATTGAAACACCTTCAAAAAAACTTAATAGAATTGAAAAAGTTTTGGTCGAAGGAAAACATAGTTTCTGGAGCACTAGTTAGCGTATTCTATAATAAAGTTGCTGCTAAAAGTAATAGGATGCAAGGTCTATTATCGAAGAGTAACATTACTGCAAATAGCTCGATTGTTGGTGCAAGATTTACGAAAGATGAATCTCCAAAACATATAATTACTCATTATGTTTCTATAGAACTGATAGATGAATCAATTGAGCGATTAGATAAATGCATTAGCCTATTAAATGAAAAATTTGATGGGACGATCACTCATGATGTAATCAAGAAAATCAATTCAAAGCAAATTGCCTTTGCCCCAGTAAAGATTGCAAAAACTAATTTTCTTAAAGTGATAGTAGATGCTTTTTATATTGAAAAATTTGATGTGTTAGTTGATGATATAGATTTAAAAGATGAAACTATTATTACTATATATAAGACAGATGTTAAAGCAACAAAAATAATGGAAAAATTAGGTATTAACTTGCAGTTTGCTAGAGTTATGGATGATACGACTATTTTATTGAGACCTGATGAATTAACTATCTTAAAGCAAAAAGCTCCCTATTTAATATCTATGGCAGTCAGTGATATAACACAATTAACAAAGGTTGATTTTGATTTTTATGGAGATGATGTAATCACTATTCCGGCACCTAAGAATGAACCTGTAATTGGTGTAATTGATACTATGTTTGATGAAAATGTTTATTTTTCTGAGTGGGTAGAATTTAAAAATATGTTACCTGAAGATATTCCGTTATCGCCCACTGACTATAATCATGGGACGGCAGTAGCATCTATTATAGTAGACGGACCGGCATCTAACCCTCAGATGGATGATGGGTGTGGAAGGTTTCGTGTGCGACATTTTGGTGTTGCCGCAGGAAATCAGTTTAGTTCATTTACGATTTTAAGAAATATTAGTGAAATAATAGCGTCAAATAAAGATATTAAAGTTTGGAATTTATCCCTTGGATCTAAGCTTGAAATAAATAAAAATTTCATTTCACCTGAAGCAGCGGTGCTGGACAGGATACAATACGAAAATGATGTAATATTTATTATTGCTGGAACTAATAAATCTTTTACTGAAAAACAATCTAAGGCTATCGGGGCTCCTGCAGATTCTATAAATTCGCTGGTGGTTAATTCTGTTGGTTTTGATAATAGTCCTGCCTCTTATGCTCGGAAAGGTCCAGTATTATCGTTTTTTACAAAACCAGATATCAGCTATTACGGTGGTGATGGAACAAATCTTATGCGAGTATGCACTCCAACTGGTGAAGCCTGTGTAAGAGGGACTTCCTTTGCAGCTCCTTGGATAGCAAGGAAAATGTCGTATCTAATTAATATTTTAGGATTAAGCCGGGAAGTGGCAAAAGCTTTGATCATCAATGTAGCAACTGGTTGGAACAAACAAATTCTTGACTCTTCTCTTATTGGGCATGGAATAGTTCCAATTAAAATTGATGATATTGTTCGATGCTCAGATGATGAGATTCAATTTGTTTTATCGGGTGTCTCGGAAAAATACGACACTTATAATTATAATATTCCTGTGCCTATAAGTAAGGAAAAGCATCCTTTTATTGTAAAAGCAACTTTATGCTATTTCCCATGTTGCTCACGAAGCCAAGGTGTTGATTATACAAATACAGAGCTTGAAATACAACTTGGTAGGATAAATGATGATGGAATAAAACCCATAGACAATAATTATCAAAGTGCGGAAGCTGAACATTTTACATGGGAGGAAGATGCAAGAAAGTATTTTAGAAAATGGGATAATGTAAAGCACATTAGAGAAGTGTATAAAAAAGGAAACCGTGCGAAAAAATGCTATAATAAAGGGATTTGGGGAATAAGTTTAAAGACAAAAGAGCGTTTAGATGAAAAATATGGAATAGGGATAAAGTTTGGTATTGTAGTAACATTAAAAGAGATAGATGGCGTTAATCGAATTGATGATTTTATAAAAAACTGTTCCCTCAGAGGATGGCTTGTTAATAAAATTGATGTTGAAAATAGAATTGAGATCTACAATGTTGCTGAAGAAGAAATTGAATTTGATGGTTGAGTATAACACTTGCACTTGCAAAAAAGGAAAGGAGTATTAAAATGGGGAAAAATCAACATGTAACAGCACACCCTAACGGTGGGTGGCAAGTAAAGGGTTCTGGCAATTCGAGAGCAACTGTGAATCAACACACAATCTGATGCTATAAGTATTGCTAGAGAAATAGCGATAAATCAGCAATCAGAAGTAGTTATTCATCGTCCTAATGGTCAAATAAGAGATAAAAACTCTTACGGAAATGACCCATTTCCACCAAAAGGATAATATGACAGAAAACTTCGTGTTTACAGAAATTATGCTGTAAATGCGAAGTTTTTGTATTATAATAGAAGGATTAATACATTGCTTTCTGGTTTGGAGAAAATTGTTTCATCTGTTGCGGAAATGCGTAATGCAAGCAGTGATGCCCACGGTGTGGGTAATCGAAGATTAAACATTGCCGAACATCATGCAAGACTTCTTGTAAACTCGGTCATGACAATGGCTGAGTTCGTTTTATCAATTGGTAATAACGTCAAATAAGAGGTGCCAAAATTCATAGTTATTTTGACTAATATTGAATTGATTTGTGGTCTTTAACCCCGCGTTATATCTGAGGTTAATGGCATTTACTTAAATTGCTAACTTCGGCGAAATGCTAAATACGGTGCAGGAACACATGGGTAAGAAGAATATGTGGTGTGGGTGTGAAGTCGAAGAGTAGGGATTGAAGAAGCATTTGAGAATCAGTAGTATACTGGATTCTCAAATGCTTTTCCTGTAAGTACAGCAATTGGTTATAACATTTAATTGATCCTGAATTATTCATGGTGATCTAAAACCACCATATTTGTGTATAACTTTTCGCA
>CAXYVG010000098.1:0-12059 GCA_964292325.1 uncultured bacterium
GATACAGATAAGCTGCCGACCGGAAAAAAACGCGCCGTCGACGGGACGGCTTTCGATTTCCGCGAAGCGACTGTTATCGGCGACGCCATTCAAAAAAAGCCGGAAGGATTCGACGACGTGTTCCTGATGCACTCGGACGAACAAAAGCAGTTGGTCCTCAGCGATGCGGGCAGTGGCCGGGAAATGGCGCTGTCCAGCAACCGCAGCAGCATCGTGTTGTTTTCGACGACCGACATGAATGAGCCATACCTTGTGAACGGACGCCCGATGCAAAGCCACCTCGGCTTGGCGATCGAAGCGCAGGAGATGCCGGACGCCATCCATCATCCGGGCTGGGACAATATCGTTCTGGCGCCAAATACTTTAGCGACAAGGGTTCAAAATTACACTTTTAAATGGTAATCTAGAGATACAAAAATGAACCTGAGGAAAATGCCTATGACCGTTACAATAAAAGATGTCGCCAGAGAAGCAGGCGTCGCTACTTCAACCGTCTCACGCACGTTGAAGGACAGTCCGCTGATCAGCGAAAACACAAAAGTGAAAGTGCGCCAAGCGATGCAGAAACTGGGCTACACGCCCAACTTCGCCGCCCAGAACCTGGCCAATAAGTCCACGCAGACAATCGGTGTGATTCTGCCGGTGGGAACGATGGGGAATCCTGCGCAGAATCCGCTCTTCCTGGAGATGATCCAGGAAATCGGCGTCGTCTGCAACGAACAGAAATACATGATTTCCCTGGCGACCGGTAAGACGATGGTGGAACTGAAGGACAGCGTACGCTTGATGCATCAACGCAAACTGGTCGATGGCTTCATCCTGTTGTATTCGGAGGCGAAAGATCCGATCCGCAAGTTCCTGCATGATGAGAAGATTCCATACGCACTGCTGGGGAAACCGGATGTCTACGAGAACGAAACAATCTATATCGACAACGACAACCGCCTGTCCGGCAAATCGGCGGCCGACTGCCTGATCCAGCATGGGCACCAGCGGATTGGCTATGTCGGTCTGACGCCTTCCCAAGTCGTCGACAAGGAACGCTATAAAGGCTATTCCGATGCCTTGCGCGACGCCAATCTGACCGTCCATCCGGAACTCTATTTCGAAACGCCGACTGATTTCATGGCTTTCCTGGAGTTCCTCGAAGAGACCCAACCGACCGGACTCGTCGTCGGCGATGACCGCCTAGCTTTGCGTGTCCTGCAGTATCTGCAGCTGGACAAGTACAAAGTTCCGGACGACATCTCGCTGATCAGCTTCAACAATTCCGTCTTTGCGACCCTGTCCCACCCGTTCCTGACGACCATCGACATCCACGTCCAGGAACTGGCCCGACAAGCCGCCGCCCTCCTGATCCGCCAACTCAACGAACCGAGCGCCTTGCTGCCGAAGATGATCGTGCCGCATGAAGTTATTGAGAGGGAGACGGTTATACGGGTGCGTAGTGTCTGATATTGTTGATGATGATAATTTTTGTTAGAGATAAACCAAGAACCTCTCCTGATAATGTGGAGAGGCTCTTGGTTTATTCTATTATCATTGATGGTGATTTTTTGTAGCAGACATCAAAAATCAATTACTATATTTTCTCTGAAAAAAGGCTAAAACCATAGAATGAACTTTCTATGCATTACCTTTGATTATTGAATTCGTAACTCCTTCAGCGGCAGCAGAGATGATGGCATTTGCAATTGATTTGATTGTATCGATGATCAGGGGCAGACCTTTTTGGGAGATTGTATCTTTAACTTTCTTCCATCGAGAATCATCTCGAATTTTTTCCAAGAAGTCATTTCCATCCCATGTTAAGGGGCCGACTCCAAATACATATATTTCATTATCTGCATATTTTGCTTTATAGTCAGAGATTAAGCCCGCTTCATCTAAAATTTTGCAATGATAAGCAACAGTATCAATATCATAGCCATCAATGGTCAGATTATAAATCGCTGTAGATCGATATTTTTCTTCAATTTCCATCAATATAAGACGGACCAGATCCATATCACGTTTCATGATTGACCTCCTAATAAATTCATTAGTTTTTCTAAATCAGAACTTACACAAATTGTTACCATCCATTCAGCAGATGCTTTAACTTTTCATCATTATCCAAGACAAATGTACTTGCTTCCCAATCCTCTGTTGGAGGGATCTTTGTTTCATACTTAATAGTAAAAGGATTTTGTTCTGGAACTCTATCGATACGTTCTTTGGCTTCTTCAATGTTATCCAATGCGACATCAATCCAAATATCTTCTAGTGTATCAGGGATTTGCCCAAACATATCTTTGATATTCTTTAATCGTGCTGATAGTACAGTGTGTACTTTATCTTCAACAGAGTCTTTGTAACGCATGTTGAAAATTTTTACTTTATCAGAAACTTGTCCTATACGTTGGATACGACCTTTTCGTTGCTCCAATCTTGTTGGATTCCAAGGTAAGTCAAGGTTGATGAGTGTACTAAGTGTTTGGAGGTTAAGGCCTTCGCTCGCTGCATCCGTTCCAACCAATATTTTAATTTCATGGTTTTTTACTTTGGATTTTATGCTATCTTTTGAATCCTTGTGGAATAAGCCATTCAGAAAATAACCAGATTTTTCTCCACCTGCATAGAGACCAATAACATTATCCGGTAAATCTTTTGATAGTTTCTCGGCAATAAAATAAGCACTGTCATAGTATTGCGAAAATATAATGCATCCGTTGTTTTTCCATGGCAGATCACTTTCTTCAACACCATTATTTAGAATATCGAGGACCTTGATATATTTCGGGTCGTTGTCATGATTGAGTGATAGCATTTTCACGAGTTCATGAAGACATTCGTTTTCTGCATCGGTAAGATTTTTGACCTCGCTAATATTATCGTCATAGTTGTCATCAACTTCAAAAATCACATCAAATTCATCCTGTAAAATTTCTTTCCCGGCCTCTGTCCAGGCGAGCATTTTTCTGGCAGTATTATCTCCAGCGATAATGGTACTGCCGATTCGCTTTAGGATTAATGTTGACATAAAGCCACCAGCCTTGACGCGTGAAGAAAGTAGGGAGCAAAATTCCTGCGCTTTTGAATAGGCTTGTCTCAGATAGCCTTCTAGAGGTATAGCGCCATCATCGCCCTCACCATATAATTCAACTTCTATTTTTTTGAGATATGTTTCCCCCGTGGTTGGATTGATTGTATTCTCAAGAAAATCCCTAGTTCTTCGTACAATGTGACGAATATACGGATTGTAATTTGCGATAAATTCATCGCTAGTATACAGGGTTCTAATGCTGTCTTTTTTTGAATTTGAAAGAGAAGGGTAGTAATCAGCAGGCAAAACATACGTGTTATCAGAAATATCAAGCCGGTCACGAATTCTGTTCACTCTGTCTTGAGATGAAGTCGTTTTTGTGGGAAACGGGTTCCTTACAATATCCCACATTGTGATTTCACTTTCTGGATAAGGTTCTTTGCCGCATACCATATCGAGCATCGATTGTGGTTTTCTTCGCCATTCGCTATAGAGGTCACCCATTACTTTTGAGGTTGGAAGGCTAAGTGCATTCACCAAATCAAAAGCTTCAATTGGGTTAATCTGAACAGGAGTAGCTGTGGCTAGGAGCAAACTCTTAGTTTTAAACGTGATGGTATCTAAGAACTGTAATAAAAAGTTAGGATCGGCCTTGTATTTGTTAGGATCTTTAGTTGGATTCCTACGTCTTGCTCTATGAGCTTCGTCGAGTATGACACATTCAAACTCTTTTTGAGCAAGCAAGTCAGCGGCTTCCGTTCTTCTTGATACAAGACCTTGTGAAACGATACCGACTCGTCTGGGGCATTTAAGAATCGAGCGTACGCTATCAGCTTGGTAAAAATGACCGTTTTCATCCTGCCACCCTGATCCTGTCCAAACGGCACTGGGCATATCAAGTAGGGTCTTCATTTCGTCTTGCCACTGCCACACAAGTGTTTTAGGCACAATAATAAGGACCGGTTTTTCACCGTAAAGAGCCATTAGTTTTGCAGACATTGCAAGCTGTAGAGTTTTTCCTAGCCCAACTTGATCGGCTAAAAGAAATCTTGCACCCCCGTCTTTTTTATGCTCTCTGAATGCAATTTCAACAAAATATTTTTGATGCTCCCAAAGCCCAAATTCTTTTCTGTATACCGGTTCTTCTACTGCAACTGACGGGACCACTTCATCAGAATTTTCCCGCCAATCCTTCAAACCAATCACGACTCGCTTGGAAATCCTATCGATATCATTAATAACGAAATCACATAGATTTACGGCGTATTGACTATTCCAGAAATAATCAAACTCTTCTTGAACCCACTTAACGGATTCTTCAGAGTTGTCCTCCCATAGCATTTCGTAATTCAATGTAAATGCACTTTTGGTTTCGTTAATACTTCCTAAAAAGGATGTCTTAGAACCATCCTTATATGTAATAACACCTGCCTTGCCGTGCATCAGACCGAATATTTCATCAGGAATGACGCGGATTTCCAGCTTCCCGCTGCTGAGCAAGCGGAATAGAGTGGAGAGGCGTTTGCTACTTTCAGGAGAAGTGTATTTTTCTTCTGGAGAAAATTCGCACCACTCCTGTTTCATTTTTTGAGCATAATTAGCTACAGCAACATCTGCAGGTGAAAGACCAGAATTGCATATGACGCGAACTTTTCCCTCAACGTTCTCAATACTTTCCCCAGCGACTTCAAGAATGGATGAGGAGAAATATCCAGCGATTCTGTCGTAAGAAGCCGCATTCTTTAATTTTTTATTCAAGAACTGTTGATCGAGTTTATGTCTCCTTGAAGAATAGCGGTTCATATATACGACTCCCCCTAAATGCTGTCATGTGTAACTAGTGAATGCAACAAATCAGCCATCTTCGCACTTTGTTCCCAATATGGAGTCATGTTATCGATGTCCTCTGTATCTTTTATGAACTGAAGAAGTTGCTTGATCATATCTCGTTTATCCCAATAGTTAGGCATCTCATTTTTAATATAGCCGAGTGCTTTTGTAGGATTCTCGTCTTCTTTAATCCCTGTGTAAATACCCATAAATATTGTTCGAAGGAGAGAATTTTCAAAATCAGGTACTTCATTGATTGTCCTACTAGCCATTTCAACAGGTGTTTTAAGGCGCGCTGAATTAGCTTTTTCACTTGCCATCATTTGACTATATCCACCAATGCTAAAGCCACGAGCAAATTCTTGGTAAGTACTAATTTGATAGTTGCCATGCTTTTCACTTTCAAGACCCTTTATATAAAATTTCTCAGCATTCGAGAGATCTTTCCATAGGTAACTTTCAAATTCCAAAGGAATCACGCAGTCATAGGCAATTTTTTTAGCGGACTCTATGATCTTGACGATAGTGCTTTGAGTTGGATTATTAATAGCTAAATTCAATTCGTAATCAAGATCTAAATCTTCGATAGTTTTGTACGAGGTCAATACTTTTAGTGATGCTGCATAGGCAGCAAGCACAAAGTCTGGATCTGTAAAATTCGGTTCCTCTTTATTTTCAAGTTCAAGCATACTAGCAATTTGTCTTCTCACTTCGGCCCGAATATCAGCATTGATTTCATCTAGAAATGCTATCTCATTACCAATCTGCTTTCGCAAAACAAGAAGAACAGTACCCTTTACATAATTACCGTCTTTTAAGCCACCGCTTTCTGTTTCAGTAGCGATATTCCAAGCAGCCGTGACCCTAAGTCCAGACTTCCACATAATCAACGCAAGTTGTGCCCATACTGCAGGATCACTATGTGTAAACATTACTACCTGCATTCCATCATCTGGCATATGATTTGTGAGGTTAGAATAAATATCAATCATTGTATGGGAGAAGTGATTATCGCCTCGTACCGCAAGAATGCGCTTTGAGTCAGTGTACCATTGTGGGAAAATTTCTTGCAATAGACGCTTATCCCAGGCTAGAAAATACTCTGACAACTCGTGGTAATTAACTGCATCTGCATATGGCGGATCAGTTACCCAAAAGTCACACGCAACGTCAACGTCACGTGCGTCTGTAATTTCAACTATTGATTTTTCGTAAGTTTGATTTTGGTTTATAGTATAAAACCAAGTTGTGTCTATTGCAGCTGAGCTTCTACAACCATAGTTAAATAGTGTATTTAGAGCTTGAGTGGTGAAGGTATTTTGAAGTTTTTCATTGCCAATTCCAGCATTCCAAATACAAAGTCTAGAGTTCCAGTCAACACATTTATTTATCCCAAGCAGGCCTATAACTTTATTGTTCATATTGTTTTCTTGTTCAATTGCAGCTAATAAAGTTTTACCAATCAAAAGTTGTCGTGCGTTAAACAGATGATTCCAGTGTGTCCAGCCTCGTTCTCTAATAACCTGATTGGTATTATACCCATTTTCAATTGCCATGCTTGGTACAAGCCCTTGATCCTGCCAACTTACAATATTGTCTGAAACAATTTGTTTAACCCTTGTTTCATTCATCAAGTCGTGTTCGTTTGGAGCACGGTAGAACCTCTGTCCATCTTTCGTTTCATATTTTATAGCATACAACCGCTCGTTATATATATCCTCTTCAAGAAAATCAAAATCAGACTTCCCCCATTTACGCAAGCCAGAAATCATATTGCCATTTGAATCAACTCTATCTCCACGCAAGATAGGAATTGGAGTAGTCATACCGCAATTTGGACAAAGTAATCCCTTACTTGTTATTGTGCCTTCTGAAGCGATTTGCATTTCTTTTGATGATGCGCCCATTTTTATACCAATGTCATATCCATTTCCATCCTTTGAAAGAATAGCAACGGTTTTTGTTCCTTTCCCTATAAGCCACGACGGCGCTAGAGGGACTTTGATTCCGCATTCCGGGCAATTTGCTTCGACACAATACAAGTAACTGAGAGCTCTATCACCATTTTCATTGTGCTCTATCCCTATTTTTGATAATTCTGTATTGACTGTTTGAAATGTTTTTTCTTGAAATGCTTTCATGTCTTTTATTTGATCATCATTTGCACCAAGAATATTTATATTGGCCCATGTAAGAAGCCCGGCAATTGGATTTAAATCGCTACCAAAAGCCCTAGCGCCAATCCTGGCAGCTTCGAAAGGGATGCTCCCGCCACCAGAAAAGCAGTCGCCAACAGTAATTAGTCGGCCATACCTTTGCATTGAAAGCTGTTCGACTAATTCATCTAACGATTTAGCGTTTGTTCCAAGATGATGATTAATTGCATTCCAGGTATCCTTCCGAATGTTCTCAAGTTGTTCAGGCCGCACGCAATATTTTAATTTATCGTCGTATCCAAGTGTTTTGAATAGGCGTAATTCGATGTCATTTTTGTCTTGTCCGTTGCGAATTTTTACTTTTTTTCCATCCAGCTCAAACCAATCATTTAGATATTGTCTAAAATGTTTACTGCTTTGGGCAATCTCAAATAGTTCTTTAGCAGGCACTTTTTTTTGTTTTCGGTCTATAAGGCCATCATTATCCATGGACATAATTTTTAGGAAAATATCCATATCGGCCTTTGGATTGTCACTACTAGGCATAAGACAACCTAATATTGCAGCCCTAACGAGTATTAAAGGTTTGCGTCCCCACCATTTGCCAAGTCCAGTCAGGGTTTGACCATTATTTGCTTTTCTTTCTTTATAGCTCTCTTTACTAACTTTACTTACAGGGAATTGTTTTTCAATAAATGATATTTGATTGTCCAATGTTATTCTCCTTCCATCAAATCAGTAAATAATGATATTTGATCCGATTCATCTACCGGATTTTCACATAATGCATATCTTAAAGCCATACGCCAACCGCGCTTATCGTTGATTTTGCCAGTACTGGCATTAGTCATAGTATAAAGCCACCATCTTTCTTCGGGCTGAAGTCCTTTCCAATTACGAATGGCAGTTGGAATTCCTGAAGGGTCATTGTTCTCGATACCCCAAAGCAATACCATTAACTCTTTCCCGAACAACTTTTCAACAGGAGTCTCGCCAACAAGGAATTTACCAATCGGTTTCTTATCGGATTTCAGTCGGGTATTTAATTCAGCGGCGATATCGGCTGATAGCTTGGACCACTTATAACGTGATAGCCTGAGTTTTAAAACATCTTTATTCGTAATCTTCTGATCACCAATGTCCCAATGAAATCGTTCGTAAATTTCAACTTCTGCATTTGTTTCTTTGGGAATAATTACGTAGAAGTGATTTTCGCTTTCATTCGGATCGTATCCGAAGCCAAAATATGTGTTGCTCATTGTTTAATTTCCCCAATCTTGATCAAATCATTCAAATCAAATTTATTTATATCAAGCCACTGAGAGAATAATTCTCCATTTAGGAAGAGCAATTCTTTATATCCAAAGTCAACAATAACCTCTATTTCTTTAAAACTGGTTTCCCTCACGAGATCAATTAGAGACTGTAAATCACCAGCCCAATAGGGAACACTTGAATTTAACTCGATATAATTTTCAGTATTTGATTTATTGTAAATTTCTGCAGTTGCTCCTTTAATAAGGACGCCATCGAGTTTTGAAAGAAGCGCTAGTTCTTTGTAGCTCGCTTCTGTGTCTCCCATTTGTTTTTTATTGTGGTAGCGGTAAGCGAGTGCTTTGCTCTTATCAATCGTTTTTATTGGTTTGGAGCTACCATCATTAGTTACGTATATACTCTTTTCTTCGAGTAATCTATCCTTGTAATATACAGCAACCCTCACAAATTTACTGTTTTGAGGCAATATAAATTCACTATGATATATACCGCCATTTTCTTTGGGTTCACTGCCATCAGTTGTGTATCGGATTTCGTAGTTAGGGTTAGTGACAAGGGTCATCACATCACCATTAGGAGTATTTCTTTGACCGTATTTGATCGGAACACTTCCAGTAAAATCAATGATCTCACCAGTTCTTCTTTCGCCCGTTGGATCAATACAAACGAAACGAATTGCGGGTTCTTTAGTCACTAAGACCTGATCGGTCACTTCTTTAGAAGCGGCAGTAGGATCGCTGCCAATATCATAATAAACCTTCCCGCCGATTCCGCGAATCTTTAATGTAAATTCATGGGTTTTCTCGTCGTATGAGGTTTGCTCAACGACAACGGATGTCGGATCTTTTTCAAAAGGTCCTTTAACTAAGTATCCGTCTATTTCTCGCCAAAGATCTTTTTTTATGCAATCCGATCTCAAACTATCCAGTTGATCTGGGTGATGCCATTGCCAAGCTACTGTGATTGCGGCTCTTTCCTTGATTTGGGAAAAAGGAAGCTCTTTGATTGTAAAGAGACGAGCTTCGCACTTTTTACGTAGATTTTCCAAGAAATTCTCCTCTTTGGAAAACGGCTCGTACTTTGAATTGTCGGACAAACAAGCGATAATTTGTTCTTCCCCATTGAATTTATTTTCTTTAAACTCAAGTTTGAACTCTGCAAGTTCAATACCATTCTTTGTTGGATAATAAAGAGCAACAAAAGTTTCTCGGATTGTTGAGAATAGGGCTTGAGTAGCCTTTACAAGCTGATCTTCAGCCTCTTTGTATTGTTGGTCCGTTGCAGGAACACCTTCGTTACTCATATTATCGACAATTTGCTGTATTGCTTTGAGTTTTTTGGAATTAGCATATAATTTTTCCATCATATTCCGCTGTCCGGAAAGGAACATGACTCTGTTTTTTTGAGAAATACTATCATGGAACTGCTTTAGATCAGGATGCAGTTCAATACCTGGATAGGGTTCAAATATGACTAGTGAGATTTTATTTTGATCAAGATTAATTTCGTCGACAGCAGGGAGTACATAAAGCATTTCATAGCAAGCCTTCATTTTAGGATTGAAAGTTTGTTCTAAAATTTTCTTCAGTTCCTTTTTGGCATTCTCATTTGTATAGCTTTCAACGAGGGTATTCATCTCCGCTACCATATTTTTTGTATTTTGAAAATATAGCCTTCCTCTATTATCCTGCTTCATATACCAACAAAGAGTTTTTAGCTCTTCAAGACTAGTCTTGATCTCATTTACATCTGCGTTCGGCGCACTCAAATACCCGTATATCTCTGACTCTGTCAGACCAAGCAATCCGTGGTTTGCCGTTGATAAGGAAGATGCCAAAAGAAGTTTTGCGATGTCTTGGGTGATTCCTTTATTTTCTGGTTTTTCCGAATCTATAACTTCAGCTATAGATTTTCCGTCTTGAGCGATATCATGATTAATCGCCTCTTCCAGTGAGGGTTTAATTTGCCGAATATGACTCAGCATTTTCTGTTCATTCAGATTGAAGTCAAATACATTGATTAGATAGTTTTTTTCTGCTAGATCGCTCTCATAGAATTGACGGACTATCTGTCTCATCAATTTGATTAAGCCTCGAGTTTGCTGGAAGTTTTGATTTTCCTTAAAACGAGCATACAGGTCTTTAATTGATGGATGGAAAGGGTAGGAATCCTTAATACCTTTAAAGACAGCTTCGGGCGTATAGTTTGTGAAGCCTAGTTTCTTACTTTTTTCAACGCTCGCTTTGTAAGCAATAGCTATATCATTTATATTTCGTAAATATTCGATGTCATTAGAAGCCTCAGTGTCTTCGAACAATCGTTTCTTTAATATGTGGTATATTTCATCGCTGTTAAGAGCAACAGGCGATACTTCAATCGCGATTCGGTTTGCTTCTGCTTCAAGCTCACGAAAACTTGACTGTAATAATTCACTACCTGATTCATACGCTGCTTTTAAATCCGAGAATACAAGGCAGACATTTGCAAGCTGTTCTTTTCCTAATGCAGTAAAAAGGTTAGATAAAGCTGTCATTGTTACTTTACTTAGGTCTGAGTTACCAACCATGATTGACTTCGCATTCTCTAAATAGGGAGGAAGTTCGTCCAATAAAATGAGGGTTTTCTCACCCTTAAGTAACTCTACCCAAGACTTCTCTCCAGGAGCTTTCAAAGGAGAGTAATAGTCCTTAAAGAACTCCTTTTTGCCAAGCTGTTCTGCGATACTGCCCCATATACCAAAATCAGCATTTTCTCTACCAGAAAATGCAACTACTTTTATTTCGCCAATTCCTGTATAGGAAGATCCAAGAATTTTCTCCCTTAACTCAGCATTCTGCGCTAGCAAAGCAAGAGCTAACATACTATGGGTTTTACCACCGCCCATAGCTTGAGTTAATTTGATAACACCAGTATCGGATTCGCCTTTGAAGCGAGCAAATGCAGTATCGAACAATACTGACATTCCTTGAGTCTGGAAGTTTTCTCCGAAGAATTTATACGGATCGATGCTGTTCTCTGCAAAATCGGTGAGGTTCAGCACATCCTCTCTTGCGGTGTCAGAAAAGACATTTTCTCTTGGCTTTAGCATTTTGCTGATAGTAATCATAGTTTTCATCCTCTCATAATGATTCCTTATTACTTAATTTTTTTGCCAAACGATTTCATTAATAACTCATCTTAGCGTTCTAAGATACAAAGAATATTTCACTAGAAAAATCTTGTTCATTTATTAGGGTGATGCTTAATGTTCATCACCGATAGATTTTTCATCCAAAGGTCTATTCTCAATAATTTCCATCATGTCACAAATATCACAATTTAAAGCCTGACAAATCTTAATAATGACTTCAGTGTTGATATTCTCATTTCGCCCAAGCTTTGCAATAGTAGAAGGGCTTATACCGGACATTTCTCTAAGGTCTTTTTTCTTCAAATCTCGGTCGATCAGGAGCTTCCAGAGTTTTTTATAGCTAATAATCATTGCCCTTCACCTCTATTATGATTGATAACGTAAATTCATATAAACTAATTATAGTCAACGGCATCCAACATAACAATGATACATTTGCGTAATCGTAAATTTGATATACAAAGACGTATTTTTTGTGGAAATATCGCGAGTACGGTCGGTGATGTCCCAACCCTTTGGAACCCCCTGGATTTATCCATGGGGAGAAGTCAGTGTTGTCAATTTATATATTTGACAACGCTAGTGATTTTAGGCGATATCCAAACGGGTATTTTAGTCGGTGCTGCAATGCAAATCGTGTACA
>CAXYVG010000099.1:0-11751 GCA_964292325.1 uncultured bacterium
CTTGGGATGGCATGCCTGAAAATGCTATTTGGATTAAGGCTACTGAATAGTTACAGATTTTGATTATTTAGAAGAAGCGAATTATCATAATGTCTATCGAATTTACAATGTGGGCAGTCATAAACCATTGTCCGATTTATTTGAACTACATTTCATTGAGATGCAGAAATTATCCAAACCATTAACAGAACTTCGTTCTAATCTAGATCGCTGGGTTACATTTTTAAATCGAGCGTATGAGTATGAAAAAAATAACATCCCTGCTGAACTGGCAGATGATGAGCAGATTAAAAAGGCCATTGAAAATTTAGATGTGATGCATTTAAGTGGCAAGGAACGAGAGTATTATGAAAATGATTTAAAGAAAATGTTAATTGATAAAGATACATTGCAGACGGCGAAATTAAAAGGTCGAGAAGAAGGTGCACAACAAAATAAAATTGATATCGCTCTTAAAATGTTAGCTGCAGGTAGTCCTGTTGAATTCATTTCGCAAATAACTAGCTTATCGCTAGATGAAGTCCGCAAATTACAAAATTAATATTCTTACAGCAGTACAGACGTGACTGAAACCATTAATCTTGGGGGATTGATGGTTTTGGTCATTTTTTTTGTTAGATATTTGTCAAAAGCGGCGTTGTTTAGAATTTTGTTAAAGCAGTTTATACTGGCGGTCGCTTGTCAGTTTGCGATGAGAGAGGGATATTGATGTTATAGTATATTTTATATTGGAAAATAACTTGAATTGTGTTAGAATAATCTTTAAGCTTTATACATTTTGTATCTTTTGGAGGAATAAATGCTTAAAGATTTTAGCACTTGGGGAATCTATGATGGTGCCCATGAAGGTAGCGGAAGAAGCGAAAAAATATGGTTGAAGAATCCTGTTAATGGTCAAATGGGTTTATTTAAGTACAAAAAGGATTTAGAAACTAAAGATCATGTATCAGAAAAAATGGCATCAGATTTAGCAAATTTATTAGATGTACCTTGTGCACAAGTGGAAATTGGCACTTATCAAAACCGTGAAGGTTCTATGAGTTATTTGATAAATAAGTATAATGAAGAGCTTGTTGAAGGAATAGCACTTATTAACCAATACTATCCTAACTATAGTGCTGAAAAAATGTACGACAACTCTTTACAGGAATATTATTCAATACGTATGTTGGTTAAATCAATAGAAAAATATGGGTTACTCAAAGAGTTACTAAAAATGCTTATTTTTGACTATCTGATAGGAAATACAGACCGTCATCAAAATAACTGGGCAATAATTAATAAAGGTAATGGAGTTTATACATTTTCTCCCTTATATGATAATAGCTCATCGCTTTGTTGCTATGTTTTAGAACAAAATATAAAGTGCTTTTTAGGTAATGATTTAAATCGATTACGTTCTCTGGTACAGACAAAATCTCAGTCGATAGTAAGAATTGATGAAAAAAATAAAAAAAGGCCAACTCATGAAGAGGTCTTAGAATATATATATCAACATTATCATGATGAAGTAATCGATTTTATAGAACCAATCAAAGATAAAGTTATTCCTATTAATATAGATAAATTGTTAGAGCATTATTCCGAAAACTTATTAAGCGAAGGTAGAAAAAATCTAATAAAACTATTCCTGCTTAAGAAGGTTGAACTAATGAGAATGATAATTGAGAGAAAGGAGGCGTAAAATGTCTATTAAAAATGGTAGGGATTATCTTCTGCTTGTTTGGAAAGAACCGAAAACAAAACGAAGATACACTATTGGAGAGTTATCAAAGAATGGACAATTTGAATTTTCATATGGTCATGAGGTTCACAAAGCTATACAAGCAGGTTTTGAATTGCTAATTGCCTTTTCTAATATAAAAACAGTATATACAAACGATAACTTGTTTCCGGTTTTTGCAAGTAGATTACCTGATCCAAAGAGAAAAGGCATTGAAGCTATCCTTGAAAAATATGGTTTATCAGAGTATGATGCATACAAATTTCTAAAAAGTAGCGGTGCTAAATTACCTATTGATAATCTAGAATTCATTGACCCTATTTTTTATTTTGAGTCAGGAAAGGAAGTACGGAGATTCTTCATAGCTGGTACTGGATTTTGCCTTGGTTGCACAGGGGGAAATTGTGAAAAATCTATTGAAGTAAACTTACATGAAGATTTAAGCTTAATACCTGAACCAGATAATGAGTATGATGAGTATGCGATTAAGATTGTTAATGAAAAAGGTAATTTAGGGTACTTGCCACGCTATTATTCTAAGGGGATTAGCGAACTAATCAAAAGCAATGCTAATATCGATTGCAGAGTAATTGAGGTTAATAAAGATAGTATGTGTTTGGAATGTATTCAAGTAGAATTAACAATTGAAAAATAGACTTTATACAATTTGTAGAGCATCTGTTAAATCAGGTGCTTTTTTATGCCTATTTTCAGGAAGTGATCAATGCAAATTTACTTTCTATCAAGAATTCTTGAGGGATTGATGGTTTTGGTCATTTTTTTTGTTAGATATTTGTCAAAAGCGACGTTGTTTAGAATTTTGTTAAAGCAGTTTGTTTATGCTGGCTGGCGGTCGGTTGCTCGTCAGTTTACTTGATGGCAAATGATTTCCTGCTATCATTTGAGCAAAATTGTATACCTAGAAACTTTAATATGACACAAAGCGGTTAGGGAAATAGACTCCTAACCGCTTTTTTTTACAAAGTCAATGCGTATTTATGTTATAAGGACATTAAATGTCTATTTAGATTGGTATGATATTACTGTATTAACTAAACCAAAAGGAGGCTAAAAGTTATAGTTGTAAGATATGGGTTATCCTGATATTAACGCCGGGATATTAAGTATTTATTAATTTACGTGGATATTTCAGGCTTAAGAGGGGAAGAAGGCAGATGAAAAAACAAATACGTATGTTATTTATTTCGTGCATAGCTATTATATCTTGTTTTATTATAAGTGGCTGTGCAGATATGCAGATTGGTTTTAATTTTAATAAAGATGGAACTGTTACTGCTCAAAGGAGTATTGCAGTATCATCTTCTTTAATCAAAAAGAACGAAATTGAAAAATCCAAGGAAGATGACCGTAAGAAAGGTTTTGAAATAAAAGATAACTCAGATGGGTATGCTGCTGCAAAAACATATGCAGGCATTTTAGATGTGGTTAATGATGGCGGAAACTTGTGGAATCCAGATGAGAATTTCAATGGAGTACAGGTGAGGAAAGGCCTGTTATATGACTACTATTCTTTGGATCTATTCATCAAGGGGCAGAAATACGATATTCCAAAATCAAACTATCAAGCAAATGTATCAAGTTATTTTTCGCCGAATGTCAAGATGAATATTTGGCAGTATAATGAGTACCGTCAAAATACTGAAGCGCAGGCTGAGGAAATGAATCAGATGGCAGATCAGGTGACAAAGGCAGCTATTGATTCATTTAAAATGAATTTCACTTTTAATATCCCGTATTCCGTGGATAACACAAATGCAGATAACAAAACGAATGAAGGTAAAACACTTACCTGGAATCTAAAACCAGCTTTTATGGATAATAAAGATCTCGCTATTCAGGCTCAGTTTAAGATTTATCACGAGAGTACAATTATTGAGCTGATTATAGCCGGGGTTGTTCTGCTTGTCATAGCAATTATTCTTGTGGTTATAGGTATTATAAAAAATGATAATCCTAAGCGGAGAAAAATTTTATTCGGTATCGCTGCTCTTATTTTAATCCTCATAGCATCATTTGCCAGCTATGCAAAATACTCTATAGACAATCCTCCGAAATTGATAGCAAGTGATCGAATATTAGGAAAAGATGCAAAGGATTGTAATGGTGAGCCAATAGCAGATACATTGAAAAATGAAAAAAGTATTCCTGTGAATTCTATTGAGGAGGTAGCTGCTACCTTAAAGAGTAAAGAAGTCAATGGCACAGTATTGGCGATTTCTGTAAAAAATGCGGATGGCTTTTTAGCATTGGTAAATATGGATTCCAAAATACTCTTTGCGATATATGATGCGAAAGACAATTCGATTGCATTGCTTCCTTATAGTTCAAAAACATTGAATTTCCGGGCAAATACATCAACATTTAGCAATGGCAAAAAAGATTATAATCCGTTGATTTTTAATATGGAGATCTCTAATGACAATAAAGATAGTCAGGATAAGAATTTGGGTATATGGAATGGTACAAAACATATATTCCCTGTTTATGCGGTCTTCAAAGTAGATGATAATGGTAATATTATTCCCGGTATGCTGACATCTGGTAGCGGATTAAAACCATCACATTATCAGTCTCCTCTAAAAGAACCAAGAAACGTCAATCTGGCGAATGTATTGCTTACTCACATGGATAGCTTAAAACGAGATATCAAGGAACGAAACATTAATTTACCTAATAGTGGACAGTAAATAGGGTTCGGTGCGAATGTGCAGTGGATGGCATTAAGATTACAGTCGTTTATAAATGATATGTAGCGGCTCTGTGCAATAGAATTTCGCGTAAGTTTCGCAGCTTGCAACTCAAAAAGCTGCCTTACTTATAATAAGGCCAAGTGGCAGAATGACCTTTAACTGCTGGAGCAAATTACAATGAAAAAGAAAGTAGTTTTATTTATCTTAACTATGGTCTGTGTTTTTTCTACTTTTATGGTTGCAAGTGCAGAAAAACATTTTGACTACAATGAAGCCTATCAAATAGCGAAAGGAACTTGGTATGATTCTAATTCGGGTCAAAGCTATAACTTTATATGGGCAAGCGGCAAAGAATGCAATATTGTTGGCGGTGGTCAATATGGTTATACCGACCCGAATGGTGATAGCCAAATCTATTTTGATATGAAGGGTATATCGGCATATATGCAGGTTACTTATTATAAAGATCAAAACACGTATTATACGAGAGTATACACTCAGGATATGCATACAGGTCAGGGACCATATCGTATATATAAAGAATGCTTATATAAACTGGCTCGGTAATATAGAAGATTGAAAACTATGAAATTAGAAAATGGGAGTGAAGGCAGATGACGAGGAGTAAAGAAATTCAGACAATCACATTGGGATTAGAAAATGTTGATGGTATTGTAGTTGATATTTCTAATATTGAAATGATTAAAATTCTTGATATTACAGGAACAGATATTTTTACTTCCGGAGACATTAGTGAGAAGATATCCGCGAATGAAATTTTCATAAAAATACGTGAAGGATCCAATGTAAAAACAGCATATTTCACGGATTGGCATACTGACGATCCTTCATACCCACTGCCTTTTGACCGACTGAGGAAATATGGTGATATTGTGTATTTTGAAATTAAATACATAGATGGAAGTAAAAAAGTGATATATGCCAATTGGGAGGGACCGGACGAGTACAATTATTATCAGACATCTATGTATCAGGATGGTGGATTATGTATTGCGATTAGTCCAAAAACGACAGTTGAGAGATATTTTAAAAAATAGTATTGGAATTTCTGATGAAATTAAAAAAATTTGAAGACAGTCGGTTGAGGTGAATTACATCTTGATCGGCTTTTCTTATATAGCTCGCGGAAAATTTGGAATGTAATTGTAAAGGAAAAATGAAATATAACATGAATTATGTATTCTTACTATACTCACTCAAAGGCATAGAAACATTGGGACAGGTGCATTGTTTCAAACTATCTGAATGCGTATTTGCGACAATCTTGTTATACGTGATACTTATCTAATAGTTGCGGTTTCAAATCATACATATATTTTGTTTTATGCAGTACTAGGCTAGTATGTAATTTTAATTCTATAAAAGCTATAAGGACTCTTGCTGTCCATTTAATTTGCTATAGTAATATCATAATTACTAAACAAGGGGGCATTGAGATGCTATGTCTGCCTTATGGCGGAGCAATTTGCAGCAGGAAGAAAAGTATAACAATGATTTTTGTAAAATTGTCTGCCTTTATAATTTTTTATGGCCTTAATGTTTTTTTACTAGAGCTGGTCCTTAGAGAATCAGTTTGGCGTTTTATGATAATTCAGATGATCGCTATTTTAAATATGGTTTTCGTGAGCATGGGTATATACCTTATAAGACAAAATTATATTCTGAAGAAACGACTTATCAAACAGCAAAAAACGGCACAGAAATTTTGTATTCAAAGAGATTTTGATACACTATCAGGTCTTAAAAACCGCAATTCGTTTGCACGTTTAGCCCAGCAAATCGAAAAGCGGGGCGACAGGGTGACTGTCATGGTATGTGATATTGACGGCCTTAAAATTATCAATGATACCTTAGGCCATATCGCAGGTGACACAATTATTCAAAAGGCTGGCGAAATATTAAAGGTATCCTTTCCAATTGATGCAGAACTTTTTCGCACTGGGGGTGATGAATATCTGGCGGTTGTCAAAGGCGTTTTAACAGAACCGCAGATTAGCGGTATTCAACAAAGAATCACTCAACTAATTGAACAATATAATGAAGCCAAACCACCTATTCCGCTTAGCATGTCGGTTGGTTTTGCTTCTTCATCAGCTAGTCTTGATACGTTTGGGAAAGTGGCAAAACAGGCTGATTATGCAATGTATCAGGAAAAACGAGGTCGTAGGGATAAAGTATATCGACATCTAAGAGCGGCTCTGACTGAAAAATGACTATAAAATTTGGAAATAGTGACATGTTTCGCAGGATTTACTTGTTTAATTGTTGAAGAACGTAAAATAATGGTTTGCTATATTTAATTTTGGGAGAAAAATATGGACGATAAAAAATGGTTGCAAACGTCTAGGGTGTTGACGCTATATAGACGATTAGTCCATGGGGAAGTAATTCATAAGGCTACTGAGGCAAAAATATTTAGTGTAAACGAAAAAACCATACAGCGCGATATTGAGGAAATACGCAATTTTTTAGCAGATGTGGAGTCGGAAGGGGAAGTGTACGCACTCTTTTACTCGCGCGAGAAAAAAGGTTATATTATGAGGCAATCCGGAAAACAATTAACAGGTTCAGACGTTTTATCAATAGTCAAAGTATTACTGGAAAGCCGTGCTTTTTGCCGACAAGAGCTGATAACTTTAATTAATAAGCTGATACTTCAATTGTTGCCAGAAGAAAAGAAACGGGTACAAGCTATCATTGCGAATGAACAATTTCATTATACACCGGTGCAGCATGGAAAGGTTTTAATTGATATACTTTGGTGTCTGAGTCTGGCCGTGAAAGAGCAAAGGCTAGTTAAACTGAAATATAAGAAAGAAAATGATGAGCATTCTTTTATACGCATTGTTGAACCGCAAGGAATTATATTTTCGGAGTATTATTTTTATCTGGCTGCCTGTATTCATGAGTCATGTTATGAGTTTCCCGCCATATACAGAATTGATAGAATTCAAGACATGACAATATTGGATGAAGGTTTTTCTGTAGCTTATTGCAAGCGATTTGAAGATGGTGAGTTTCGCAAGCGTGTCCAATTTATGCAATCAGGGCCACTGCTTCGTATCAAATTTAAATATTGGGGAAAATCCCTTGAGGCGATTATGGATCGTCTGCCCACAGCTCAAGTTGTGGGCCGTGAGGAAAATAGTACTCTGGTTGAGGCTGAAGTATTTGGACAGGGAATCAAAATGTGGCTTCTGAGCCAGGGAGAGTATTTAGAAGTGTTGGAGCCAGAAGGCTTTCGTAAAGAAATAAAATGTACTATTAATAATATGTTGAAGAACTATTAAAAAAGCTATTTTTAATCTTAAGACTATTCGGAAATGGAAGGAATGTTTATCTTATGAATACGTTAAATGAACAACTTATTCGTTATATGGACGCGGGTTTTCCAATAATATATTTGCATACTTTTGAAGAAGATAAGGCGATGAATATAATAAAATCAGTATCTTGTGGTAGAGGAATTATTGAATGGAGTATTGAGGGACTTCTTGATTATAAGGAAGGAATTAATGTTCCAGATGCAGCAATAGAAGAAACTTTAAATATGTTTATGCATGATAATACGAATTTGGATCAAAAAATTGTTATTTTAAAAGATATATATGTTTTTTTTGATGATAGTACTATTATTGCAAAACTTAAAAATATTGCGCTGCAAATTAGTCGTGGCTTAGAATGCAATATTATTATTTTGTCACCAGTAGTGAAGATTCCAAGAGAAATAGAGAGCTTCATTACAATACTTGAAATGGACTATCTTTCTGAAAATGAGATTCGTTTGGTTATTGAAAAATTTATTGAAGAACAAAGGCTAGATAAATTAAATGATAACCTACTAGATGAAATGTCGATGACTTTCAAGGGGTTATCGGAATTTGAAATTAGAAACCTTTTAGCACTTGCCTTATCGGATGATGGTGATATTACACGTAGCGATTTAGCACTTATTTTTGAACAGAAGCGTCAAATTATAAAAAAATCCGGTATATTAGAAATGATTCCATTAAGGGAAAATCTGAATGATATAGGAGGATTAGAGAATCTTAAAGATTGGATTAGACGCAAAGCAAAAATTTTAAAAAATATTAGTAAAGCACAAACTTTCGGCGTTGATATACCGAAAGGAGTTCTTATTGCAGGAATGCCTGGCTGTGGTAAATCACTTAACGCTAAAGCTGCAGCTAGTCTTTTTGAAGTTCCTCTATTGCGTTTGGATATGGGCAGGCTTATGGGGAAATATGTAGGCGAGTCTGAGGCAAATATGCGGCGTGCTATTGCACTTGCAGAAGCTGTATCACCATGTGTTCTTTGGATTGACGAATTAGAAAAAGCATTTGCAGGAATTGGTGGTGAAGGTGGCGGGGCAGATGTGACAACACGGCTTTTTGGTACTTTTTTAACATGGTTGCAAGAAAAAAACAGTCTTGCTTTTGTTGTTGCAACGGCCAATGATATTGCAAAATTGCCCCCGGAACTTTTAAGAAAGGGACGCTTTGATGAGATTTTCTATGTAGGGTTACCCAATGATGCGGAAAGAGAAAAAATATTTCAAATTCATATAAAAAAACGTCGTTCACAAGATTTAAAAAATATAAAAATTAGTGAACTTGTCGCTAAAACGCAAGGTTATAGCGGAGGAGAAATAGAAGGGATTGTATAAGAAAGTATAGAGGAAGCTTTTGTTGAAAACAGAAAAGAGCTTGTAACGGAAGATCTATTACAAGCAATAAGAAATACACATTCTTTGTCAGAAATCATGAAAGATTCTTTGGATAAATTATCAAAAATTTATGAAGATCGTAAATTTAAAAATGCATCAAAATAAAATGCCTTATTATAGCCGTGCAGGAGGAAGATGCAATGGAGTTTTATACTGAAAATGAAATTATCATTGATGCTGAGAACAGAGAAACATCAAGTGACTCTCTGCAAAAGAGTAATTTTACTGAAAAAGAAGCAAGTCAATTTGTCCCCATCTTGGGGAAATTTATAAAATCATACAATAACAAAGATGAAAATTTATCTAATAGAGAATGGCTACAAATCGAATTAAAAAATGAAATTCCCAATTTATCGGATGAGGATGCAACACGAGCAAGTAACGAGATATTGAATGATATTGAAACGTTTGATTGTAATATAAGTTCTTTAAATAATGCTTGCGATAGTGGTAAAAGTAAAGAAGAATGGTTTGCTAATACAATGACGGAATCTTCATCAAGTATGTCGGTCTATCAATATGGTGAATATCTAAAAAACATTGATGAAGTGTTAAAGCAGTGTAATGCAGATATGTTGGAAACAGTATTAACTAAAGAATCCAAGATTAATATGAATCCGCAGTTAAATGGATTTATTGCAGAACAACATCATGCCAATAGTTTTAATATGAAGGCAGCATTGGCAAATAGCAAATTTAGGGCAGAGGTGCTAAAACCGAAGCCTGGCCAAACATATGGTAAAAATTCTGTCGATTTAGTTATAAAAGATGGAAGTCAAATTGTGCATCGCTATCAAGCAAAATTAAGTGCCGATGCTGTGCATACAATCAAAAATTTTAAAAAAATAGGCAGTAATTACAATAATCAGCAGCTTCTTACGGGAAAATTATCAAAATCGGAATTTCAAAAAGTAAAAGGTGCATTTTCTAATCAAAGAAGTGTTACTGATAAAATTGGTGGGACTGACAGAGTCAATATAGAGTCAAGTGCAATTTCGAAAAAAGAAGCACAAAGACTTCAATATGATTTGCAACAAAAGGGAAGAATGCCTGCTCGATATACTTGGAATAGCTATTCAACACGAGAATTAGCATTTAATTTAGGGAAAGAAGCTGCTCTATGCGGGGTGCAAGTTGCAATTATTACGACAGGTTTTGGTTTGGCAGCTAAAACTATTTCTGGACAAAAAATAGATAAGTATCAAGTAGTTGAAAAGGCTCTTGTATCAGGAACAGATGTAGGTGTAAAAGCTGCTACAGCCGGCGCTTTAAAAGTTGGTGTAGAGAAGGGGGTAATAAAGTTTTTACCTAAAGCAAGTCCATATGCGGCAATTGCTTGTGTTGCTGTAGAAAATACAAAAGTATTGCTACAATTGGGACAGGGTAAAATTAGCCCTCTTAGAGCGGTCGAACAGATGGGCCGAACAAGTGTATCAATATGTGCTGGACTAGCAGTCATGGGAAAAGGAGCTGTTACGGCACTAGGTGCTGCTACTTTTGTTGCCAGTGGTATAGGTTTGGGGACAATTGCAGGACCGGTTGGCATTATTGTTGGATTTATTGGCGGTACTATTGGTTATATGGCTGGATCAACAGCCGGTAACTTACTCTATACAGGTGTTGGGAAATTTGTTAACACAGCTAAATCGTTTGTAAAATCAGCGTGGAGCAGTGTAAGGTCTGTTGGTAAAAGTATATGTAATAGTATAAAAAATTTCTTGTAGGGGGTATAGGAGATATGGCAAAGAAAATAAAATTTCCTTTAGAAATGGATAATGAAGTTAGAGTGCGCACCTTGGATGAGCTGCGTGATAATTTTGATTTGAATAAAGTAGTAGGATACTTTTTAAATGGAAAACTTATGGGCTGGCTTGAAGATCGTTATTATGAAACTGAATGTGAGCAACTAGCGAATTTAGATAAAAATGATAACCAACTCTATCAAAAATTATGTGGGATATTAGGCGTTGAATATCAAGTGCAAGAAGAAGTAGATTTAGAAGAAATTGAGTTGCGGAATCAAAATATAGCTAAATTAAAACAATATACTGATGATGCTTCAATATTAGATAAAGTAGATATTGTGGCTTTTAATCAAGAGGACTTAGCTATTTTAATTGACCAAGGGGAACGTGTGATATATCTTTTTGAAAATCAATTTACTATACCGCTTAAATTTTCAAATAAAGAGTATATTGGTATAGGAAAAGTTGAGGTTGTTATACCTAGTAAAGATAAAGTTGATTTTGATAAATTGGGTATTAAGTTTAATAATGTACAGTTTAATTCGGAATATACTTCTTTGATACAAAATACACCAGAAGAATTATATAATATTGCTTATGAAGCTGTTAATGAACAAAATTATACGAAGGCGTTAGAGTATTATAAGAAGGCAGTTGATTTGGGCAATATTCGAGCTATTGCTGATATAGGGGATTTGTATTATTATGGGCGAGGGGAAGAAAGGAACTTTCAAAAATCTATTGAATGGTATAAAAAAGCTGCCGATTTAGGAAATGGCTATGCAAGTTATTTGTTGGGCTGGCAATATCAATATGGACAAGGAG
>CAXYVG010000100.1:0-11735 GCA_964292325.1 uncultured bacterium
TACATTACACCAAAATTGGTAAAGCCATGCGCGCGGTATCCTTTGATACCGATGCGGCCAAACTAATGGGAATTGATGTAGATCGCGTTATCTCCATTACCTTTGCCATTGGTTCTGCTTTAGCCGCTGCAGCGGGTATGCTCGTTGGTGTATATTATAACTCGATTGATCCGTTAATGGGCATTATGCCAGGTCTGAAAGCATTTGTTGCTGCAGTACTTGGAGGGATTGGTATTATTCCAGGAGCCATGGTAGGTGGCATTATCATGGGCGTTGTAGAAGCGCTAGTAAGTGGATTTATCTCCTCCACCTTCCGTGATGCGGCAGCCTTTGCCATTTTAATTATTATTTTACTTTTTAAACCATCAGGCTTACTAGGTAAAAATGTGCGTGAGAAAGTGTAGGTGATCCATTATGGGAAACAATAAACAAGTGTGGCAATCGTTACTGGCCTGTGTTGTCGTATATGCTGTGATACAAGGACTTATTACCCTTGACATCATTGGTCCATTTTGGCAGCTCAATATTGTACTCGTTTGTATTAATATCATTCTCGCTGTCAGTTTAAATCTAATCAACGGTTTTACGGGTCAATTCTCCATTGGTCATGCAGGCTTTATGGCAGTTGGAGCCTATCTAGGCGCTGTGCTGACCGTAAAATTTCAACTTCCTTTTATTGTTGCGATCGCTGGTAGCGCTGCTGCCGCTGGATTTTTAGGATTTATGATTGGACTGCCTACGCTTCGTCTGGATGGAGATTATCTAGCCATTGCGACGCTTGGTTTAGGCGAAATCATCCGCATCACCATCCTCAATATCCCTTACGTAGGCGGAGCCTCTGGTTTTATGGGAATTCCTCGTTACACCAACTTCACGTGGGTATTTTTTGCTACCGTATTCACGGTATTCTTTATTCGTAACTTTATCAACTCGACGCATGGCAGAGCGTGCATTGCCGTTCGTGAAAACCAAATTGCCGCAGAAGCAATGGGTGTTGATACTACCAAATACAAAGTAATGGCCTTTACCATGGGCGCGGCCTTTGCAGGCGTTGCTGGAGCGTTATTTGCGCATTACTTCTATATTGCGCATCCAGCGTCTTTTACCTTCATGAAATCATTTGATATCCTCACCATTGTCGTTTTAGGAGGACTTGGCAGTATCAGTGGTTCCATAACCGCAGCAATCCTACTAACCTTTATATCAGCTGCTTTAGCAGGCTATCCAGAGTGGCGTATGATTATCTACTCGTTGATGCTGATTGTACTGATGCTATATCGTCCACAAGGACTATTTGGCAATAAAGAAATAAGCCTAGCCATATTTGGCCGGTTGCTAGGAGGTAAAAACCATGGCACTACTAAAGGCAACTAAACTATCGAAAGTTTTTGGAGGGCTAAAAGCTGTTTCGAACTTTGAAGTTACCATTGAAAAAGGCGAACTCATTGGGCTGATTGGCCCCAATGGAGCTGGAAAAACCACCGCCTTCAATTTACTCACCGGAGTCTATGAACCTACAACTGGAGAAATCGAACTCGATGGGAAAAGCGTAGTAGGCCTTAAACCCTACCAAATCACCCAACAGGGACTGGCTCGTACCTTTCAAAATATCCGCCTCTTTGCCGAACTGTCTGTACTGGATAACGTAAAAATTGCCTACCATTTTCACGTAAAATATGGAATACTCGAATCGGTATTTCGCATGGGTCGCTATCATACAGAAGAAGCAGAAATTGAAAAGAAAGCCATTGAACTACTGGAAATCTTTCAATTAGCGGACAAAAAAGATGAAATATCAAAAAATCTATCCTATGGTGAACAACGTCGCCTTGAAATCGCTCGCGCTCTAGCAGCGCAGCCGAAACTATTACTTCTTGACGAACCAGCAGCGGGGATGAATCCACAAGAAACCCAAGAACTGATGAAAATGATTCAATGGATTAAAGAAAAATTTGATCTGACGATTTTACTCATTGAACATGACATGAACTTGGTTATGAATGTGTGTGAACGGATCTATGTATTAGAATATGGAAGTATCATCGCCGAAGGCGTACCAGAGGAAATCAAAAATAACCCTCGGGTTATTGAAGCCTACCTCGGTGAGGAGGTTGAGTGATGTTAAAAATTGAAGATATTAATGTATACTACGGAGCCATCCATGCATTAAAGGGAATCAGTGTGGAGGTAAACCAAGGAGAAATCGTTACCTTAATTGGGGCGAATGGAGCTGGGAAAAGTACGATCTTGCGTACCATTTCCGGACTATTAAAACCGAAGACAGGCAAGATCCTATTTGAGGGAGTCAATATTGCCGGGAAAGCGGCGCAAGATATCGTAAAGCTTAGCATTTCGCAGGTTCCCGAAGGCAGACGAATCTTTGCGAATATGACCGTGATGGAAAACCTAGAACTCGGTGCTTACATTCGCACGGATAGTAAAGGCGTCAAAGAAGATTTTGCAAGCGTATTTGCAAGATTTCCAAAACTTGCTGAACGTCGCACTCAACTAGCAGGTACCATGTCAGGTGGTGAGCAACAAATGCTAGCGATGGGCCGGGCGTTAATGAGTCGTCCTCGCCTACTATTACTAGATGAACCATCGATGGGACTTGCCCCGCTGCTCGTAAAAGAAATTTTCTCGATCATAAAAGAAATCAACGCGAGTGGCACGACGGTACTACTCGTAGAACAAAATGCTCATATGGCCTTATCCATTGCTCATAGGGCTTATGTCTTAGAAACAGGCCGCATTACTCTTGCTGGTGATGCGAAAGAATTGGCTGCCAGTGAAGATGTGCGCAAAGCCTATTTGGGTGGTTAAGTATAAAAAAAGAGGAGCTGATGGAAATGTTTGTGGAACAAAGAATGACGTCAAATCCTATCACGATTGCCTCGACAGCAACGATTGCTGATGCATCAGAACTGATGCGTATCAATCATTTCCGGCGTTTACCAGTCGTAGATAATGGAGTATTGGTAGGTATTGTTACAGACCGAGATCTCCGTGCCGTATCACCATCGCCTGCGACGACATTATCTATTTTTGAACTGAATTACATTTTGGCAAAAATGCAGATCAAAGATATTATGAAGAAAAAAGTGGTGACGATCAAAGCGGATGCTACGGTTGAAGAAGCTGCATTACTGTTATATAACAACCGCATAGGTGGTTTGGTGGTAGTTGACAATAATGAAAAAGTAACGGGTATAATTACCGAAACTGATATTTTCAAATGCTTTGTTGATGTGATGGGATTAATCGAAGGTAAAACACGCCTGACAATTGATGTAACGGATAAAGTTGGTTTACTCAATGAGATTACAGCAGTTTTTTGCAAAATGGATATTAATATTAGTAGTATGGTGATTTATACATTGCCTGATGGTAAAAAACAACTAGTACTTCGAGTTGATACCTCTGAAATCAATGAGTTATCAGATTGCTTAGATTCGTTAGGATATCCAATCAGTCATGTTGTTCATATTGGATGATAAAAATATTTATACACAAATAAGGAAGATACGATTATAATATAATAAGAACAGGTAATGCCAAGTCTTGGTGTTGCCGGGCGAAAAGCAGCAGGAAAAAACCTGTGGGATCGTAAGTACCCACAGGTTTTTTTGTAGTACCAGCATATAGTGACCTTTTTAGGTTATTATAAAAAGTAGCCATTATTAGGAGGTTTTATGATTGGAGTATGTGGATAGTAAATTAAAAGAACGTACAGCTAGATTATCTGTGATTTCGAATACTCTACTTGTAGTATTAAAATTAGTAGTCGGATTTTATACGGGGGCTGTTAGTATTATCTCGGAAGCGGCCCATTCAGCAGTGGATCTATTGGCGGCATTGATTGCTTTTTATGCAGTACGTAAAGCGGATGTCCCGCCAGATAATAACCATGCATATGGTCACGGTAAAGTTGAAAATTTATCAGGAGCGATAGAAGCTGTACTGATTATTGGGGCGGCTCTGTGGATTGTTTATGAAGCGGGGCATAAACTTACAACCACTGTTGTTCCAGATTTTTTGGAATATGGTATTGTGATTATGCTGATCTCTATCGTTGTGAATTACTGGGTTTCAAGCAAATTATATAAAGTAGCTATACAAACTGGTTCTCATGCATTAGAAGCAGATGCATTACATTTACAGGCAGATATTTGGACTTCAGTAGGCGTCTTGCTTGGTTTAGTCATTATTAAAATGACAGGGATGGCTTGGATGGATCCAGCGATTGCTATTTTGGTAGCGGGTGTTATTTTTAAGGCTGGCTATGGTATGACCAAAAAAAGCTTGTATGAATTGACGGATATTAGTCTTCCCGCCGATGAAGAACAAATCATTATAGATGTGATTCGTACTCATCCAGAGGTCATATCCTTCCATCAACTTAGAACACGGCGTTCTGGCAGTCGACGTTTAGTTGATATGCATCTTATTTTTTATAAAGAGATGCATTTAAATAAGGCACATACTATATGTGATAAAATTGAAGAAGAAATTAAAGCGAAGTTAGAGTTCTGTGATGTGGTCATACATCCTGAACCATGTGATCATCAAAAAGATGTGAGTGCTTGTCCATTAAATGAATAAAAGATAAGCAGGAGAAACATTCCTGCTTATCTTTTTTTGGAGTGAGTAGGGACATCATAGGCACTTTTAAGATGCTTACGCCGGACCTTGCTTTCAATCGGCAATTCTCTTGTACTATTGAATTGGGATTGCAATTGTGTGAATAGTGCTGCTTCTACCTCATTAATATCCGTTTCAGGTGCAGGGCAAGGAGAAGAAGGAGGTGGAGGAGGTGGAGGTGGTGATTTTTGGCATACTACGGTATGTTTTGGCAGACATGAGTCTCTGGGATGACATTTATCTAATATTCGGCGTAAGGCTTCCATCTCTAGCACTTGTTCAGCAGTACGCGGTGGGATATCAGTAGCGGTATTTGGATTGGCCAGTAAACGAAACAAATCTACAGGTGCACAAGAAATTTTTAAAAACTCACTGCTAAATGCTATTTTACAACATAATAGTTCTAAGAAAACATCAATTAAAGTACCGGCATTATCAGCACGCTGAACAGCGCGTTCAAACACTTCAGGGCAAACCTCAGCTGTACGGTGGATTTCTTCCGATGCACCAACTAACAGACGATAAGATGCTACGAGCGAAGAAAGGTTAGGAATAACAGCGTTAATATCCGCTAATATTAGATCAATAATGGGTTGTGGATTTTGAGTAGTATTTGACATAACAGTCCCCTCACTTTAGCGTGTTACACGATTCTGTATGGTGCAACATTATATGCTGAGAAGAGGTATTTGGTTAAAGTAAGACGGTAAAAGGATTTTTATTGATTAGGTATAATATGTTATGATAGATTATAGAAAAAATGCGCTACTATTTCCCTATTAAGAGAGAAGGAGGTGACATAGGTCATGTTACTTACACCGGAATTTTTATTGATTGCTGGTAATCGAATGATTCATATTGTCGGTATTTTGGTAGGAGCGGCTTTTATCCTTAAATTATTTAGTTTACTTGTCAATCAAGTATTTATTCCTAATATTGTGGGAAAAGCGTTGCAGTTTGATGAAAAACGTGCTCGTACTTTAGGTGGGCTACTTCAAAGTGTGATTCGTTATATGATTTATTTTATTGCTATTATCATGATGCTACAGGAATTAAAGATTGATACGACTTCTTTGGTTGCTGGTGCTGGAATTGTCGGTTTAGCGCTTGGTGTCGGTGCGCAAAGTTTGATCAAAGATCTGTTCACTGGATTTTTTATTGTTCTGGAAAATCAATTTGCTGTAGGTGATTATATTGTTAGTGGCGATATGGGAGGAACAGTAGAAGATATTGGACTTCGCGTTACTAAATTGCGAGACTTTAATGGAGTGCTTCATATTATTCCTCATGGAGCCATCGTGCGCGTGAGCAATTATACAAGGGGACATATGCAGGCAATGGTGAATGTCCCAATTGCGTATGGTGAGAATCTAGATAAAGTATTATTGTTGCTACAAGAGGCTTGCGATTATGTGAGTCAGAACATGAAAGAAGTGGTAGAAGGACCAAAAGTGGTTGGAGTAGTAGAGTGGCGTTCTCAGGAACTCGTTGTTCGCATGGTGGCACAGACTGTGCCGTTAGAACAAGTAAAAGTAGAAACGGCTCTTCGGCAACAAATTAAAATTTTATTTGATCGTGCCAATATTTCACCACCTAATATACAAATGAATAAGTGAGGGGGATATACATGATGGTGCGTTATGAAATTGGTGATATTGTAAAAATGAAAAAAAACCATCCTTGTGGTTCCGATCGATGGGAGATTACTCGTACAGGTATTGATTTTAGATTGAAATGCTTGGGTTGCGAACATTCTGTCATGATACCTAGGGCAAAATTTGAAAAAGCTGTGAAGGAAATTTTAGAACATAAAAATCCAGAATAGGTTGAAAAGAACAGAAGAATACTCTACAATAAGAAAAGCTAAAAAAATAGAATTTACGAGTAAGGTGGAATAGATGAATGAGTACAAATTTAGAAGTCGGTATAGTTGGTTTACCTAATGTAGGTAAAAGTACATTGTTTAATGCCATTACAAAGGCGGGGGCAGAAGCGGCAAATTATCCTTTTTGCACGATCGAACCGAATGTAGGGGTAGTCGATGTACCAGATGAACGATTGCCACATTTGGTAGAAATGTATAAGACAAAACGCTGTATACCAACGGCTATGCGTTTTGTTGATATTGCAGGTCTTGTAAAAGGAGCATCGAAAGGCGAAGGGTTAGGTAATAAATTTCTCGCACATATTCGTCAAGTCGATGCAGTAGCGCAGGTTGTACGTTGTTTCACTGATGAAAATGTCACTCATGTAGAGGGGGGACTCGATCCACTACGTGATATTGAAATTATCAATACTGAGTTATGTTTAGCGGATCTCGACACGCTGGAAAAACGGATGGAACGTGTACAAAAGCTAGTGAAAACTGGCGATAAAAAAGCACCAGCTGAAATGGCAATACTTGTTAGCATTAAGAATATGCTAGAGCAGGCTTTGCCAGCTCGGCGCGTAGAAATGACAGAAGATGAAATTCAGTTGATTGGTGACCTTAATTTAATGACATTAAAACCCGTACTATTTATTGCCAATGTAGGCGAAGAAGAAGTAGCAACTGCTGATGAGAATGAGTATGTGAAAATGGTTAGAAAATATGCAGATGAAGAAGGCGCTGAAGTTGTTACCATTTCAGCTAAAGTAGAAGCTGAAATTGCTGAACTTTCTAGTGAGGATGCTAAGGAATTTTTAGCAGAACTTGGTCTTTGTGAATCGGGTCTAGATAAGCTGATTAAGGCATCTTATAAGCTGTTAGGTCTCATAACCTTTTTAACTGCCGGAGTACAGGAAGTACGTGCATGGACTATCAAAAAAGGCACCAAGGCTCCACAAGCTGGTGGAAAAATTCATTCCGATATTGAAAGAGGATTTATTCGCGCTGAAATTGTATCCTATGCTGATCTAGTGACTACAGGGAGTTCGAATGCTGCACGTGAAAAGGGATTAGTGCGCCTTGAGGGTAAGGATTATATTATGCAAGATGGCGATGTTACGTATTTTAGATTTAATGTGTAAAAAGTGATATTTACCATATTCAATTAAGTTTATATGGAAAAAAACTTGCATTTTGATAGATGTTAATGGTATACTATATCAGTCTAGGGAAGCCTAGCGAGGTTTGAAAGAAATTTTCAAAACCTTCCCTGCTCCCAAAAGGGAGCCATTAGTCCAGAGGAGGAGGTGTTTTAGTGAGAAATTATGAGATAATGTTTATTGTTAAGCCATTAGATGAAGAGGCAACAAATGCGGTGATTACCAAATTTGAAAACCTAATTAATAACAATGGTGGTCAAGTAGACAAGATTGATCGTTGGGGCAAAAAACGTTTAGCTTATGTTGTAAAAGACTTCACAGAAGGATTTTACGTATTAGTGAACTTTAGCGCAGTACCAGCAACTATTCTTGAACTAGATCGTATTATGAAAATTACTGAAGATGTTTTGAAATTTATGATCATTAGAATAGACGAATAGGCCAGGGGGAGTGTACCATGAATAAGGTTATATTAGTCGGTCGTTTGACTCGAGATCCGGAAGTTCGCTATACACAAACTGGTAAAGCAGTAGCTTCATTTAGTGTGGCAGTTGATACCGGTTTTGGTGAGAATAAACGTGCTGATTTTATTCCCATCGTAGTATGGGATAAATTGGCCGAAGTTTGTGGCAACAATCTTACCAAGGGTCGTCGTATACTTGTTGAAGGACGTCTGCAAATCCGTGATTACGAAAAGGACGGACAAAAGAGACGTGCAGCGGAAGTTGTTGCTCAAAACATTGAGTTTTTAGAGCCTAAACAAGCTGTAAGCGGTGGTAATGCTGGTAGTGTTGCTGCTAGTAGTGGAGCCCCTGCTAAATCTGGATATGATGTAAGCTCCTTTGGTACAGAGGTTTTCCCTGAAGAGGAAATACCATTTTAAAGGGAGGTTTTTTCGGTGAAACGTGAAAGAGGAAGAAAGCCTAAGAAGAAAATTTGTAGCTTCTGCGTTGATAAAGTAGAAACTATCGATTATAAAGATCTTGGAAAAATTCGCCGTTATACGACAGAACGTGGTAAAATACTACCTCGTCGTATCTCAGGTAATTGTGCAAAGCATCAGCGTAGAGTGACTTTGGCGATCAAACGTGCACGTATTGTTGCATTGTTGCCATTTACAGCTGAATAAAAAACTTCAATAATGAGCAGGAACGCTTGAATGTATAGTGTTCCTGCTCATTATTATTATGATTATTATGATTACTCGGCAGGAAACAGCCTCCTCCTTTGCGAATACTATGTAGATATTATAAAAGGGGGAATGGCTGTTTTGTTTTCTAATGAGTCGGAAATTCTGCGCAAAATGCGTTTGATAGAGTGGCTTAAAGCGGAACTGATTACTCATGTCGGTCATTTATATCAAGCTATGGCAAAAAACAGCGAGCAGGCTATTAGCGAAGGGTTAGCAAATATTATTGTTGCTTGCTATATATTAGCACGGCGTCTAGGAATTACATTTGATTCATTAGATCGGGATGTTTTGAATAAAGTGGAGCAAAATATTAAAAGTGAGCATGAAGTGGAGAAATGGTTTGGTGATTTTAGTGAATATCAACGCCATCTCCGCCCAAAGAGGTGAATAAATGAGACAGACGAGAATACGTCCGATGGTTGAAGGTGGTCTTTTAGCAGCAGTGGCTATCATATTTGCCATTATTAGTGCTTATTTACCGATCATTGGACCATTTGTAAATTTAATGTGGCCAGTACCAATCGTTTTATTGGGTGTACGGCACGGTTATAAGTGGAGTATTATGGCAACGATAGTCTCTGGAATTATTATTGCCATGTTATTACATCCCTTGCAGTCTGTCAGTGTAGTTGTCGGTTTTGGCTTAATTGGTATTGTTTTAGGCTATACATTTCGTATGCAATATGGTGCTACGAAAACGATGTTATGGGGTACGATTGCTTCGATACTATCAAAAGTAGCATTGTTAGTGATTGGTGTAATGGTAACGGGGATTAATCCTTTTGTAATGGAAAATGAAGCAATGGCTAAAGCAATGGAACACGGGATAGAAGTATATCGAAGTCTAGGTATCCCAGAACAGAACTTGACTCAAATGGCTGAAAGTATGCAAGTGATGATTGATTTATTAAAAATTATATTGCCATCGGGGTTCATTATGGCCTCTATCGTTGATACTTATTTAAATTTTATCATTGCGAAAACGGTACTAAAAAAATTGGGACATTTTGTTCCCGATTTTCCGCCATTTAAAAGCTGGATATTACCAACGTATGTTGTATATTTTTTTGCACTATCATTGGTTATGATCTATTGGGGTAATACTCGAGAAATCACGATGCTATACAATATTGGGATGAACATAGAAGTATTAGCGAGTGTATTACTTTTAGTTGAAGGATTATCATTATTTTACTATACTGTTGATAAATACAATTTGTCAAGAATGGTCAAGGGTATTATACTAGTCTTGATATTATCAAATGGATTGTTCACGCAAATAGTAATTTTTGCTGGTGCAGTTGATACTATTCTTGATTATCGACGCTTGAAAGCGCCGCAGAAGATTGAATAAATAAAATGCTTATGAAGTAAGCTTGGAGGAGGGGTGGTTTATGCCGCAAGGTCCGTCCTTTTGGTTTGATACACGTATTTATCTTGCTGTAGCGGCAGCATTATTAGTGATCATTGTATTTTATAATCCCTATGTGGCAGTCTTAGGGGGAATTTTGCTTGGGGCGCTCTATTGGTATGGGCATGAGCGTCACCTTCAACAGCAAAAAGCTCTTAATAGCTATTTATATAGTATGACCCATAATATTGAACAGGGATCATCCTATGCCTTGAAAAATTTACCGATTGTTATGATTATTGTGGATCGGAAAGGGCGTCTATATTGGTACAATGACGTACTGACAGAATGGTTTGATCAAAAAATAGAAGTAGGCCATTCGATGTTAGTTTTATGCCCATCATTGCCATTAGAAAAAAATTGGGGAAAATCTGGTAGAGACATATTCAGTGCGGATGATAAATATTATCAGATTATTTATAAGCCTGTAGATTATGTGGCTGATGATGTGGAATTAATGATTTTATATATGAGTGATATTAGCGATTATGAAAAAGTCAAAGTACAGTCATTAGATGCAGTACCCGTTATGGTCTATATTCAAATTGATAATTATGATGATGTACTGCAAGGATTGAGCGAGAATCAACGGACATCTGTTTTGGGCGAAGTTAATAAATTACTTTCCGCATGGATCACTGAAAATGAAGCAGTACTAAAAAAATATGCTGATGATATGTATCTTGCCGTATTTAATCGACAACAATTGAATAAGTGTTTGCAAGAAAAGTTTGATATTCTCGATAAAGTGAGAGCCATTCATGTAGGTAATAAAATTCCTGTGACGCTAAGTATGGGGGTGGCAGCGGATGAACCTTCTATCGCAATGCTAGGAGAACGAGCCCAAGCTGGCCTTGATTTAGCGCTCGGACGCGGCGGAGATCAAGTAGCTGTACATGTTGGTGGTAAACTGCATTTTTATGGTGGTAAAGCCAAAGCGGTAGAAAAAAATACGAGGGTAAAAGCACGTATTGTATCGCAAGCATTGCGAGAGATTATTGATGATGCAGAGTTAGTAATCGTTATGGGGCATGTCAATGAGGACTTTGACAGCCTAGGGGCAGCAATTGGTGTAGCCATTATGGCGCGTCATTTAGGAAAAGACGTCCGTATTGTTGTTAGCCACCCAGGAGTTTCGATTAGTAAATTAAAAGAATTATTGGCAGATTATCCAGAATGTCAGGATCTCTTTATTACGGAATCTCAAGCTATATCATTGGTGAATGCGCGAACTTTACTATTTGTAGTTGATGTTCATCATCCAGAGCTAACTGCAGCGCCGGAATTATTGAGCAAGGTGGAGCGAGTGGTGGTTATCGATCATCATCGTCGTTCGGAAGCATTTATTGCCAACCCGCTACTGGTTTATCTTGAACCATCCGCGTCATCAACTTGTGAGCTCATTACAGAATTACTAATGTATTTTGATGATTACTTAGATTTTAACAAATTAGAGGCTACGGC
>CAXYVG010000101.1:0-11592 GCA_964292325.1 uncultured bacterium
TATGGCGTGCCTGCTAGGTCTTTTTGTGTAGTAATTTTATAAGGGTGTATAATTAAATCAGCTACGCTGAAAAAGAGGCTGACTTTGTTATTGAGAATAAATGGTGTTTCTAAAATAACGCGATTTTGCAACTGTAAAAGCTCAATAGTATCTAGGTAAGATTTACTATCTTCGTAAAATTCCCTTGCTACAATGAGTTTCGTATTCCATGTTTTTAAACGTTTGTCAGCCAAGGCTTCTAGCAATAAATCTAACCCTTTGTAGGATCGAATAAATCAAAAAAAGAGGAGATAAGGAATATTCGAATCCAATTGTAATTGTGTGGCGGCTTGTTCTTTTGGAAGTAACTCGCCGTAATGATCGTAAATAGGGTGTGGCGAAAAACGTTTGGGCTTCTGTTTTCTGTCGATTCTTTCTATATCAGTCACAACCGATCGGGAGAGCGCCACAAATTCATCCATCGAAGCCACAAAATAGGGCGGTAATAGTTTGTCCAATAAACTTGGTTCGTGAGGTAGCATATTGTGAACAAGTGCTACACATTTTATGTTTTTATCTTTTTTGATAATACGGGCGATGCTTCCAAAACAAGGTGCTATAAACGACATCCAATAGGCAAATATCACTAAGTCGGGTTTTTTATGCCGAGTTTCTTTACCCACTTTTATCCAATTGAGTGGGTTAACAGAATTTATACGTCTTTCAATAGACAGATTTTCTGGTGCTTCATCCTCAGAAAACTGTGTTTTACCAGGGAATAAAAAGGACGGATATTGTAGTGTGAAAGTTATAATTTCCACATCATGACCTTCTGCCTGAAATTGATGGGCTAAACGTTCGTTAAAGGTAGCAAGTCCTCCTCGGTAAGGGTGCGCTGTGCCTACAATAATAATCTTCATACTTGTTTATTTTTTACAAAGATAGTAAAATGTCAGGTGTGGCTTATTTAAAATTATAATTTTCTTTGTTTTAATAGTGTTTTTTTGGTAATTTTGCGAATGTTTTTATAAATAAAATTATATATGCTAAATAACAAATCAGTACTTATAACAGGAGGTACAGGGTCATTCGGGAAAAAGTTTGTTGAAACCATTCTAAGAGACTATCCCGAGGTAAAACGAATAGTAATATATTCGAGAGATGAATTAAAGCAATTTGATATGTCGCAAGACTATCCTACAAACAAATACCCTCAGGTGCGATTCTTTATAGGCGATGTAAGAGATGCTGCAAGATTAAAACGTGCTTGCGAAGGTATTGATGTTATTATACATGCAGCTGCACTTAAACAAGTACCTGCAGCTGAGTATAATCCAGATGAATTTATAAAAACAAATATTGGAGGTGCACAAAACATTATTGATGCCGCTCTCTCTACAGATATTAAAATTGTAGTAGCTTTATCAACAGACAAAGCTGCTGCACCCATTAATTTATATGGTGCAACAAAATTGGTTTCCGACAAGCTTTTTATTGCTGCAAATAACATAAAAGGCAGTCGTTATTTACGTTTTTCGGCAGTTAGGTACGGAAATGTTATGGGATCAAGAGGTTCAGTAATTCCTTTTTTTCGTGAAAGGGCAGTAAGTGGTGTTTTACCCATAACGCACAGAGATATGACGCGTTTTAACATATCACTTGAGGATGGTGTCGCAATGGTTCTTTGGGCAATAGAAAACGCACTTGGTGGTGAAATATTTGTTCCCAAAATTCCTTCTTATAAAATTGAAACAGTAGCGAAAGCTATTGCCCCAAATGCAATTCTTGAAGATGTAGGGATACGGCCAGGTGAAAAATTGCATGAAGAAATGATAACCGAAAGTGACTCCTATAATACTATTGAATTTGATAAATACTATGCTATTCTTCCATCTGGTGTTGACAAGGAAAAATATATTAATCATTACAAGGCATGGGAAGTACCTCATGGGTTTACATACAATTCAGGGACTAACTCTGAATGGGAAACCGAAGATACTTTGAGAGAAAAAATAACAAAATATGTTGATTCTAGTTTTAAGCCATTATGATGAAAAGGATAACCTATGGACGCCAAAATATCACAGAAGATGATATACTGGCAGTTGTTGAAACTCTAAAATCGGATTATCTTACTCAAGGCCCAAAAATTAAAGAGTTTGAGGAAGCATTTGCTTCATATATTGGTTGTAAATATGCAGTTGCCGTATCAAATGGTACAGCTGCATTACATATTAGCGCAATGGCCATGCACATGAAGCCTGGCGACAAAGTGATTACCACGCCTATTACTTTTGTGGCATCGGCAAATTGTGTGCGATTTTGTGGAGGAGAAGTCGTATTTGCTGATATTGATCCTCAAACCTATTTACTCGATATAAATTCAGTACGTAAACTTCTCGAAAGTGCCCCTAAAGGCACATACAAAGGCATAATACCTGTAGATTTTGCTGGCAGAGCTGTAAATTTGGAAGATTACCGAAAACTTGCCGAAGATTATGGTCTTTGGATTATCGAAGATGCCTGTCATGCTCCCGGGGGATATTTTGTAGATTCGAAGGGAGAGCAACAAAAATGTGGTAATGCGAAGTATGCAGAGCTGGCCATTTTCTCATTTCATCCAGTAAAGCATATAGCCTGTGGAGAAGGTGGAATGGTAACAACCAACGATATTGAAGTATATAAGGAACTTAATCGTTTGAGGTCACATGGAATTACAAAATTTGACGATGCATATTTAAACACTGTTGAATTTGCAACTGGCAAAGCTGGCGAAAATGATTACCCCAGCTGGTATATGGAAATGCAAGAGTTGGGCTATAATTATCGGATAACTGACATGCAAGCTGCTTTAGGTACAAGTCAGTTGAAAAGAGCAAATGAAGGAATAGAAAAACGAAGAATAATTGCACAAAAATACCAAAATGCATTTGAAAATAAAAGTTTCATTATTGGGCAATCGGGTATAGTTGATGGACATGCCTATCATTTATATGTTATTGAAGTTGAAGATAGACTAGGTCTTTATAAGCATTTAATATCAAACAATATTTTTGCTCAAATACATTACATTCCTGCTCATTTAATGCCATATTATAAAAATTTCGGCTGGAAAGAAGGTGATTTGCTGGCATCAGAAACTTATTATAAGCATTGTATTAGTATTCCTATTTACCCAACCTTGAGTGATGAAGAACAAAACTTTGTAATTAACACAATTAATGACTATTACAATGAGTAATCTCTGCATAATACCTGCACGAGGTGGTAGTAAACGTATTCCACGTAAAAACATCAAAGATTTTTTGGGTAAACCTATTATTGCATATTCTATTGAAACTGCAATTGCATCTAAGCTTTTTGATGAAGTTATTGTATCAACAGATGATGCAGAAATTGTTGAGGTTGCTATAAAATATGGTGCAAAAGTACCTTTTCTTAGGTCGAAAGAAAATGCGAATGATTTTGCAACAACAATTTCAGTTTTAAAAGAAGTAGAAAATGAATATATAAACCGATTTAATAAAACATTTGATTTTATATGTTGTATTTACCCAACTGCACCTTTAATTAATGTTGATGATATTGTTAATGGTTTTAATTTATTAGAGTACAATAATTACTCTTCTGTTTTTCCAATTGTATCATACGGATATCCCATTTGGAGAGGTTTACGATTTGGAGCTGATGGGAAAGTTAAAATGCTTTGGGAAAAATATTTGAATGCGCGTTCGCAAGATTTAGAATCAGTTTATCATGATGCAGGACAGTGGTATTGGTATAATCCAACAAAGATAACAGACACATTATTTACCGAAAACTCTTCATCAATTACACTTTCTGAAGATAATGTACAAGACATTGACAATTTAACAGATTGGAAACTAGCAGAAATGAAATATGAACTCATACAAAATTCTAAATAAACAAGTTTACTCACAAGGTGAATATTCTCTTGTTCCAATACGAATAGAAGATCGTTTTGAAATAATGAAATGGCGAAACGAACAAATTTACCATTTGAGGCAAGCTGAACCACTTACGGTTGAAATGCAGAATAATTACTTTGAAAATGTAGTTTCAAAATTATTTGCACAAGAAAAACCTTCGCAGTTATTGTTTTCGTATTTAGAAAACGATAAATGCATTGGCTATGGTGGTTTGGTACACATCAATTGGTTAGATAAAAATGCCGAAATATCATTTATAATGGACACTTCACTTGAAGAAAGAGAGTTTTCGAAACATTGGAGTATTTATTTAGATTTATTGGAGCAACTTGCGTTTGAAGAACTGAAATTACATAAGTTATTTACCTATGCTTTTGATTTGCGTCCGCATCTTTATAATGCTTTGGAAACTAATGGTTTTATACATGAAGCAAGTTTAAAAGATCATTGTCTATTTCATGATGAATTTAAAAATGTAGTAATTCACTCGAAGATTAGATACGCAATAAATGTTAGAAACGTCACATTAGGTGATAAACAAATTATTTTTGAATGGGCAAATGATGAATTAGTACGTTCAAATTCATTTAATTTTGATCCGATTCTATATAATGACCATTCTATCTGGTTTGAAAAAAAAATGAATGATGAGAATGCTTTTTATTATATTTGTGAAGTTGATGGAACACCAGCGGGTTTAGTAAGATTTGATAAGAATGAAAATAATACAGTTATAGGAATAAGTATTGATAAGAAATTTCGGGGGCGAAAGTTAGCCTCGAAATTTTTGATAAAATGTTGTGAAACATATACCGAGTTATCAGATAACATTATTACTGCATTCATTAAAAAAGAGAATGTCGGATCGGTTAGATCATTTGAAAATGCAGGATTTGTTTTTCAAAGAGAATTAAAAATTAATAAAATGGATTCATATGAATATGTATTCTCAAAAAAATAAAGATATCGTTTTCATCATTGCAGAACTTTCTGCAAATCACAACGGCAGCATTGAGGTTGCTAAAGAAACAATACGAGCAGCGAAACGTGCTGGTGCTGATGCAATTAAACTACAAACATATACTGCAGATACAATAACAATTGATTGCAAAAAAGATGATTTTAAAATAAAGGGTACAATTTGGGCTGACAAATATCTATATGACTTATATAAAGAAGCTTATACGCCGTGGGAATGGTACAAAGAACTTTTTGAAGTTGCAAGGCAAGAAGGCTTAGTCTGTTTCTCAAGTCCATTTGATAAAACCGCAGTTGATTTTTTAGAGGAATTGGGAAATCCAATTTATAAAATTGCATCTTTCGAAATTACAGACATTCCATTGATAGAATATGCTGCTTCAAAAGGAAAGCCAATGATTATTTCAACTGGAATTGCAACAGAAGAAGATATTGAATTGGCATTGGATGCTTGCCATAATATGGGCAACTATGATGTTACATTATTAAAGTGTACGTCGTCTTATCCGGCACCAATAGAAGAAGCTAACTTGCTAATGATTCGCGATATGGCAGAAAGGTATAAGGTAAATACTGGCTTATCTGACCATACCATTGGAAGCACCGCACCTATTGTTGCTGTTTGTTTTGGAGCAAAAGTAATCGAAAAGCATTTTATAATTGACCGTTCGATTGGTGGACCCGATGCTAGTTTTTCGATGAATGAAATTGAATTTACCGAAATGGTGAAAGCAGTTCGACAAGCAGAAAAAGCAATTGGTAATGTGGATTATTCACTTACCGAGAAACAAGTTAAAGGACGTGATTTTTCACGTTCACTTTATGTAGTAGAGAATATCACAGCTGGCGAAGTAATTACTGAAAACAATGTACGCTCTATACGTCCGGGATTTGGTTTGCACCCAAAATATTATCAGGATATTATTGGAAAAAAGATAAATAGGAATTTGCAGAAAGGTGATAAGATGAAATTAGATTATTTAACTGATTAATAGATTACAAGGAAATTTTGGTTCTATATCTCCATAGTAATTGAATAGTTTAGGATGAACTTGTGTTCCGAAATAATCAATTTCCGCCTTGTATGGAAGTCCCGAAACGGAACTTGAAAAAAGAGTCACAAAACGTTCAAAATGCACTCCTGCTAAGGCTAAAAGTTGCATTCCGATAGGATTATCAAATACTTCAATTTCCGGGAAATACTTTTTATAGGCAAACTTATCCCGTGGATGTGTCTTAATAACCATCTTATGTGTATTGTATTTCGAAAACACTTTTTGAAGTAGAGATTTATATTCATCGTTTGTTAATATACCATCATCTACCAATGGCTGTGTCATAAAGGCAATCGATCGCTTAGATAATACGATTATATCCTCTGTAAATACATTAAATTTATTCAGAATATAGTCCTTTTTTTCGTCTGTCGATTCTTGCCACATATCTTCAAGACTTTTAACATGTACCCTTTTTCCTTCTAGAACAGTAGAAGTATTTTCTTCAGTCAAATAGATATCACTACAGTACTTGTTGTTACCAAAGAATTTTATTGTGACGGGTCCATATAACCATTCTTCAATTTTTGATGATAGCTTATGTTGTCGTTCTTTTTGCAGTTTCAAGATATATCCAGATTTACCCATAGAATTAGAAAGGAAATTGGGACCATCTTCCAATAATGAATAGTTTCTGTTGCGAAGTAGCATTCCGAACATGTGGTCTTGTGCATATAAATTTGCATTTCGCAAAAAAGGATATTTGTGATATTGTGTGAATCGTATTTTAAGTTTGTATAAAACTCTATATAAAGGATTCATTTTAGTTGTGTCTTTAAACTGCGTGTAATGTTTAAATTTTTTTGCTACATTTTTATCTATTGCATGTGAAAAGAAAAAATAAGTATGATTCTCTATTGTATCGATATCCATTAAGAAAATATATTGCATTAAAGAATATAGAACTACACCAGAGTATACGTGTGTTATTGTTTTTTTGCTCATCTTACAATTTGATAATTGATAATAAATATTCTATTCGTTTGGTAAAAGTGTGATTACCTAATACTATATTATAAGCTTCCTCTACAGCTGTAGTTTTATCTTCTTCTAATGCACGATTTATTGCAGTAATTAGTTCTTCATCATTGTGGTATAGTTCAATTTCATTCTTAGAAAAGACAGAAGTGATATAAGGATTAGCATCACAAACTTGAATTGCCTTTGAACCGCAGATTTCGAATACTTTTGGATTTGCTCCATCCGATTGTTGCTCCCTATGAACATTTAAAACAACATGTGCACGATTATAATATTCATTGACTTGGTTACTATCAATGTCATGATTTTTAAATATTTTACGATGTTCTCTAAAAAGCCATTTTATAGGATTCTTATACCATGGTTTATAGATGCCATAGAATACAATCTTTCGTGTCGGGAAATGAGTAATAACTACATTTAGTATTTTTTGTCGTTTCGGAGATTTATATATTCCACCCACAAAAAGGATATCAATATCCTTTTCAATATTTAATGGTTAGTAAATAGTTTCATCTACTGCTTGAGCCAAAAAATTCACATTGTTACAATATTGCTTACACCAATCAATATCTTTTTTTTCATAACAAAAAACAAAATCTGCTTCAGGGACTAATGCTCCTAATCGATTGTCATACCTAGTAATTGAATCATACATCCAAAGGACAATTTTACTATGTTGATGAAAGAAACGTACAGTTTCTGGTAGTAAATTAATGCCCTTTATAATAAATACAAGGTCAGGATTAAATGATATATATTGTTGCTCAATGTACGTTTTCCACCTCTTTCGAGATTTTTCAACTAAGCGCTCTTTATTGCTCAAACATTTATAGAGTAAACGGTTGAATAGGCTATTAGGATGAATAGGCTCATCGTATGTTTCAAGCATTGTATCCCATCCTAGGTTTTTGAATGCACGTTCGATACTTTTTGGGAAATAATGAAAGGAAGGACATATAATCAAAACTTTTGACATGATCGTGATTCTTTATTTAATTAATGATAGCATTTCCTTTATTCGGTTGGTAAAAGTATGATTGGTGTAAATAAGTTGGTGAGCTGTATGAGACTCTTGGGTCATATCATGTTCCAGTGCGTATAATATGTGTTTCACCAATTCTTTTTCATTCTTATACAATCCAATTTCACCAGATGGAAAGAGTGATTTAATATACGGATTTGAATCGCAGACTTGATATGCTCCAGAACCACAGATTTCAAATACTTTAGGGTTGGCACCATTGGTTTGCTGTTCATGATGAATGTTCAGTACCACCTTGGCTCTATTGTAATATTTGTTTACTTCCTCATTATGTAAATCATGATTTTTATATATGTTACGTTTTTCTCTAAATAACCAAGAGAAAAAGCCCTTATACCATGGTTTGTATTTACCAAAAATTAATATTTTTTTATTTGGGAATGCATCTATTACAGTTTTAATATATTTCTGACGCTTTTTAGAATAGTACAACTCTCCTACGAATAAAATATCAATATCTTTCTTTAGATGTAAAGGATGATATATAGTTTCGTCACATGCTTGTGGTAGAAAATGGGCTTCTACGCCTTGTGTATGACACCATTCTATATCGCTGCTATCATAACAAAATATATAATCTACATCTTTCACTAATGCTTTCAAACGATCTATGCGAGTAATGGAATCAAACATCCATAAAACCACTTTGCTTTTCTGTTTAAACATGCGCACTGTTTCTGGTTCTAATATTTCACCATTGACAATATAAACGATGTCAGGTGAAAACTCATGATACGCACATTCTATATCTTTTTTATTCTGTTTGCGTGATGTCTCTTCTAATGATTTTCTGTCAGTGCTTAACTGGTAACAAACTTTGTTGAAAAGCGTAAATGGATGAATAGGCACATCAAATATCAATGCCTTTGTTTCATAGCCAAGCGCAGAAAAAGCTTGCTCAATACTATGAACAAAATAGTGAAAATTTGGTCCTATTATGAGTGTCTTAGGCATCTACTTTTGTTTTTTTCTTTTACTATATATATAATAGCCTGTGTATCCAAAAATTGTCAATAACATCATTGAGAAACATATCATAGATATCAAATTGCCCTTTTGCACGCTATCAGGTTCAAATCTAAATACAATCTGGTGTTTACCTGCTGGGATATTGATTGCACGTAGCATATAATTTACTCGATAGTGTTCAACATGTTTTCCATCAATAGTTGCTTTCCACCCATACGGATAATAGATTTCGGAGAATACAGCCGTTTTCCCTACGGATGATTGTGATGTGTACTCTACACTAGATGGTGTTTACGTTGTTAGTTTAATAGTTGCATAAGCATCTGTTGCTGTTGTTAATTGTTCAGCCATTTTGGCAAATGATTTGTCCAAGACCGCTGTTTTACGTAGATTAATAATGCTTAAAGCATTAGACTCTTCGTTGGCATTATTTACTATAAGCAGACTATCTACAAACCATGCATTACCCATGGAGTATGGATTTTCAATAGGTACAACCTCTCCGTTTTGTAGTGGTATAAGAGCATATTTCATGTTTAACATATTAAGCACAGGAAATAGTTTATTGCCATCTATTGGCGTTTGAAAACCAGCACTTTCAGAAATTGCTTGAAATAATGGGTTCATTTCTGGTATAATATGTTCGTCAATTAAATCTTGGTACCGACGTAATTTAGCGGCAGAGTAACCTCCGATAGATTTTAAATAATAACTGGTACGTGCTTCGTTAAAGGTATTGGTGCTTAAATTTAGCACTCTAAAATAGGAGGTGTCTTTTAGTAATTCTTTCTCATATGGCTGCATAGCGAACGCTCTGGTAATTTCTTTTTTAGGACGAAAGTTATCATTATTGCAGAATCGTTTATCCACGCTCCACATGTCGGCAATAATCAAAAGTGCCAAAACGCAACCAAACCATAGATTTGCTTTGTTCGTACTTTCTTCGTTTTTTTGCTTATTAATAGTGTGTGCATAGGCAAATGTAAGTCCGCTACCAAGCAAAATGAATATAAGAGAGCGCCATGCGTCAGAACTAATCATGTCTGCACGTTGTTGTAACAATGCATTATAGGCAAATTCTGGTAATTGAGTTTTCAATTGCTCATCGTATGAAGATGTAACATCAATTTGGTTGACGAATAAAATGAGAAACAAGCAAAGTCCCCCAGTAATTCCAGCAGCAACCAAAATGTATTTTTTTAATTTTTCAAATTCAAATTCCCGTTCTGAAATAGTTTTCAGTGCTAGAAAACCAAGTAATGGCATCGTAATTTCCGCAACGATAAGGATACTTTCAACGGCGCGAAATTTATTGTACATTGGGAAATAATTGAAAAATAATTCGGTCAAAGGCATCAAATTATGTCCCCATGCTAAAAATATGGAGAATAAAGTTGCTATGAGCAAGGCCCATTTGTAAGGCCCTTTTACAATCAATAATCCTAAAAGGAATAAAAAACAAATAATAGCGCCAATGTAAACAGGCCCCGATGTAAATGCTTTTTCTCCATGATAAGTCGGTGCAGCTTCACAAAACTGTTTGGCTGCAGCTCTTGGAACACCGTTACTTACGAGCTCTTTATAAAGTTTAGAATCCGTGCCAAGTGAATAGCCGCTGGCGCCACCTTCATAATTAGGAATTAACAATGTCATTGTTTCCCCAATACCGTAACTCCAAGCTGTGGCATAGTCCAAATCGAGCCCTTTGGTTTTATTCGTTTCGTCTGTTACTTTTTCCAAGTCAGAATGTCCGCCACGCATAGTTTGTTCTGCATATTCCTGATTGGCAAAAATATTGGCGCTACCACAACCTAATCCTATTAAAAAAGAGGCAAAGAAAATGGCAGAGGCAATTCCAAAATCTTTCCAACGTTTTTCTTTCCAGTGTATAGCTAATTCAGCAAAAAATAACACGCCTATCAGCATGCAAATATAGTATGACATCTGGGGATGTATAAAAAAACCAATTATAATGAAGAACATGGTAAGGATAGACCCCCAGCCGTAAAATTTTCGATAAATAAGTAAGAAACCAACTACCACCAACGTCATCCAAGTTATTGACATAGTTTTCCCATGATGTTGAGCTGCAATAATAATGAAGAAATAGGAAGACAACGCTATGGAGAAAGCGCCTGCCATACTAATCCATTTGTTAATTTTAAAAGTTCGTAATAATACAAAAAACGCAACGAGGTAATAGAAAAATATAAAAATATAATTCCGTCCACCATAAAGAAAAAAATTAAAAAAAGGAGTAAGAATTTTGTTAATTAGATATTGTCCTCCACCAATTTGGTAATTGGGCATACCACTAAACATCGATCCTGTCCACCAAGTACGCTCACCTGTAGCTTCATAATGCCTAGCCGATTCTTGTACAGCCGCAGTCCCGTTGATGTTGTCACCAGCATATATGATTTTCCCCTCCAATACTGGATAAAAATACATGACCGAAGCAATTAGAAATAATAAGGCGATGCCTAAATTAGGTAGAATTTTAGTCTTGAAGTCTAATTTTTTCATAGTTTTTTGGTTCTTTTTTTTATGTTATGTTTGCTCCAAGCTAAGTGGAGTAACTGTTCTACTTCCGATGAGATACCCCAATAATAAACAGCTGTAATCCCAGCTACGC
>CAXYVG010000102.1:0-11538 GCA_964292325.1 uncultured bacterium
TTGATACAGTACTCGATAGAAAAAATAATTTTGCTGCGAAGTATGATGAGGTAGGAGCAAAATTTGGTCGTGATGATTTGATCCCCTTATGGGTTGCAGATATGGATTTTAAAGTAGCGCAGCTGCGATGATTTCTGAAGAATTTCGTCAGAATACGGTGACTTGTATTGCCCCAAGTAAAAGTTTTAATTTAGCAGGTCTTCAGGCCTCGATTACGATTTTCCCTAACACAGCAGAACGTAAAAAGTTTGATCAGGTATTAGGTGATTTGGATATAAGAAGAAATAACTGCTTTAGTCTTGTGGCAAGCGAAGCCGCTTACCGTGATGGAGAAGAATGGCTAGAACAAGTAAAAACGTATATTGAAGGGAATTTTGCTTTTATTCAAGAATATTGTAAGCAATATATGCCACAGATTCACCCTAATATCCCGGAAGGTACCTATCTGGTGTGGATTGATTGTCGTGATCTTGGCATGGATAAAGAGGAACTTCATGATTTTATGATTGATGAAGCCAAATTGGCTTTGGATGATGGCTTTTGGTTTGGTGATACTTCTGCCGGTTATATGAGGCTCAATGCCGCTTGTCCTCGCAGTGTGATTGCAGATGCATTAGGCCGCTGGAAACAGGCGATAGAAAAAAGAAAAGCAAATGAATAATGGAGTAATGGAGGGATTTTTTGATGAAGTGGTTAAAAAATAGTAAAGCCAAAATTATCATTAGTTTTTTGGCTGTGAGTATGGCTCTGAGTGGCTCCATTTTGCGAGCGAGTGACATTCAAAAAGGAGCAGCAGTTCAGAATTCGCCAGCAAAGGTAACAACTGCCACATCATCAGCAATCGTTACGGATGCAAATGCGAATTTGCTCAAGAATCAATCCATGAATGAAATTAATCGATATTTATTACAAATGGATGCTACGGACCTTGCTGCCACATTGAAATTTTTTCGCATATCTCAATTGTTAAAAATAGGATATGTAGGGGATTCATCGACTAGTCTACTAATGTCTGGCGCTATTAAGGGGACAATGAGTAGTGTTGGTGATCCGTATTCGATCTATATGGATCCTGAGATGTATAAAAAATTATTAATTGATACAAAGGGGTCGTTTGGTGGTATTGGCATTATACTTGGTAGTAAAGACAATATATTAACCGTTATCGCCCCAATTGAAGGGACGCCAGGGGAAAAAATTGGGATTCTGAGTGGTGATCAGGTTGTTAAAATCGATGGTAAAGACGTGAAAGAACTTGCTGTTGATGAAGCTGTCAATCTGATTCGTGGACCAGAGGGGAGCGAAGTAACTTTAACGATTAACCGAGCAGGGGAAGAGGCGAAAGATTATACAATTACTCGTTCCAATATTCAAATTAAAACGGTTAGCGGAAAAATGCTAGACAATGGAATTGGTTATGTTCGCCTTTCCATGTTTAATGAAAATACAGGAAATGACCTTACTAAGAAATTAGAGCAATTAGAGCGAGAAGGAATGAAAGGGATTATTTTAGACCTTAGAAATAATCCGGGTGGTCTACTAGAAGAAAGTGTAAAAGTAGCCAACCATTTTGTTCCGAAAGGACCGATTGTTTCTGTTATAAAAAAAGATGGAACAAAGGTGACGCGTTTTTCCACATTAGAAAAAATTAAATATCCATTGGTAGTACTAGTCAATGGTGGTAGTGCAAGTGCTTCAGAAATTGTATCAGGAGCAGTCCAAGATACTGATGCTGGAATACTAATTGGTACCAAGACTTTTGGCAAAGGATCGGTGCAGACCGTAGTGCCGTTGCCAGATGCTTCTGCTGTGAAAATTACGATTGCTAAGTACTATACCCCTAGTGAACGTTCGATACATGGCATTGGCATTGAACCTGATATTAAGGTAGAAATGCCCAATTATAAAGAGGATAACAAGGATTTACAGCTTGAACAAGCCATTGAAGTCATAAAAGAAAAAATGTAATGGAATGACGTTAAAAAATCCTGTAAAGTTAAACTTTGCAGGATTTTTTTATATGACGCATGAAGTAATGAGTAGGGTGTTATAAAGAATTCTTGTAAATCTGTTGTTCAGCCCATGGACCGATGATTGGTAACATATACTTTTCTCCCTTGAAGGCTTTATACATTAAGATTAACCATACAATCGTTGATAAGGGAGCCAGTAATAATCCAATAATCCAGCCGATAACGGGGATGAAGCCAGCTGTGAGCGATAGTACAAATAAAATGAAGAAAGTTGCTAATGATTGCATAGCATGAAATCGCACAAATTTACTTTGGGTTTCTAGTATCAGGAAAATAATTCCCGTTAACCAACCAAAGATATAGCAAAGTAATGCTTCCGTATTTTCATCTAAGCCAACAGTTGTTTTCGTAGTATTACTACCCATCCAGTTTCCTCCTTTTGCTTGAAGTTCATTGTTTCTATTTATTATATGCGATAAGAGGAATTTTGATTAATCGACGATACAGATGTCATTTGCTTAGTGCTTTATATATAAAAGCGATTTGAGAGAATTTTTTATAAGTAGAGAAACGTATATTGCAGGATTTTGTCATTTAATAGTCAATATAAGATATACAATGTGGTGCTGTGAACTTTTGTATGGAAGACATTTAAACCGATGGTATATTCGTCACTAAGGGGGCTGCGTTATCTATTGAGAAAGTTATATCGGAGTATCTTTTATAAGGAATCACTCGTTATCCCTAATATTAGCGCAGTTATTATCCTATTTGGAGTTTTTTTACTTTGTGTTCTTTGGGTGGGCCTTTACTATAAAATGCAAAGTGAGCGACAAATGGAAATTAGTGCTACTTTTAAAGAAGGATCTAGTTTCGCTCGTTCCTTTGAAGAACATACCGTGCGTACCATTAAAGGGATTGATCAAACAACATTATTTTTGAAATATCAATATGAACAAATGGGCAAAAATATTAATATTCCCCAGTATATCAGTGAGGGACGGTTTTCCGAGCAACCACTGGTATTACTGAGCATCATAGATGAAAATGGAGATTTGCTACTTAGTAGTCAAGTGCCTTTTGTTCCTTCAAATTTAAAAGATCGGACACATTTTTTAGTGCATAAGGATTTTGATAGTGGACAGTTATTTATTAGTGCACCTGTACTAGGGCGTTCGTCTAATAAATGGTCGATTCAAATGACTCGGCGCATCAATAAACCAGATGGTTCTTTTGGCGGGGTTGTGGTTGCTTCAGTAGATCCCTTTTATTTCAGTGACTTCTATAAGCAGGTTGATTTGGGCGGGCAATCGATTGTTGCTTTAATAGGACGAGATGGAATGATACGAACGCGTGGATTGGATTATCATGAAAGTATCGGCAAGAACATAATGAATACTTTATTGATGGATGAGATATTGGTTGGGCAGTCTGGGAATGTTATGACAAATAGTCCAATTGATGGTGTTAAGCGAATGTATAGTTATCGTGCTTTGCGAGGCTATCCCTTTGTAGTATTGGTTGGAATGGATGAGGAGAAAGCCTTAGAAGAATTAAACAAGCGCTTTATCAGTTATTACTATATTGCAGCAGCAATTAGCATGATGATTATTACCTTTATTATCTTGTTATTAATTGTTTCCGAAAAGCAAAAACGTAATACAAAAGCGCTAAAACAAGCGAAAGAGGATCTGAAGATTAAGGTGCAAGAAAGAACCCAAGAATTATTTACCGCTAATGAAGAACTTATGGCCATGAATAAAGAACATGTTGCACTGAATGAAGAATTACGCATTAACAATGAAGAAATTCAAAATGAAATTACTGACAGAAAAAGAATCGAGCAGATATTAAAAAAATCTCAGGAAGAATTAATAGAAAAAAATAATGAGTTGAATATGGTGCTAGAAATGGTGAAAAAAACGCAAAACCATTTGATTCAACAGGAAAAATTGGCAGGTATTGGCGAACTGGCAGCTGGTGTTGCACATGAAATCAACACCCCATTGGGCTTTATCACCAATAATCTTGAAACCTTAGAACAATATGGCACTGCTTTATGTAGTATACTTGCCGAGTATCAACAACTACATTCCATTGCGACTACCAATCAAGTGCAAATCTCTGAAAAATTAGAGACAATTCGTAGGATGGAAAACGAGCAAGAGTTAGACTATATCCTGGAAGATATTCCTGATCTTCTTCGAGATACGAATGAGGGTCTGAACCGAATACGTAAAATTGTGAAAGGAATTGGAATTTTCTCAAGGGTAGATCAAAAAGATGCATTTGCTTCATATGATCTTAATAAGGGGATAGATAATACACTATTAGTGGCGCGCAATGAAATTAAATATCATGCGGTCATCGAAACATCCCTTGGAGATATTCCGACAGTGGAGGTAATTGGTAGCGAAATTAACCAAGTATTACTTAACATGATTGTGAATGCCGTGCAGGCCATTAAAGAAAAACAGGATCAGGAAAAAGGGAAAATTAGAATATTTACTTGGCATGATGAGGCATTTGTTTATTGCGCCATTGATGATAATGGCATTGGAATTTCTTCTGAAAATCTGAGTCATATATTCAACCCGTTTTTCACCACGAAACCGGTTGGGCAGGGGACGGGACTCGGGCTCAGTATTTCCTATGATATTATCACGAACCGTCACCGAGGTGAGATTATTGTTGGCAGTTGCCTTGGTAAAGGGACGAAATTTATCATCAAATTGCCAATACGACACGCAGTGATGCTGCTAGATTAAAAAAATAGTGAGTTTGTATCTTTATTTGATACGGACTCACTATTTTGGTATGCCCACCCTTATCATTCAATTGCAAAATTTTTGATCAAATCGAGCTCGATGCCTTTTGCAACAGCCTTAGTACGACTATTTACATCCAACTTGCAGAATATATTATTCAAATGAGTTTTTATGGTGCCGATTGTTACGTGTAGTTGCATTGCTATTTCTATATTTGACAGTCCTTTCGCTAGTAAAGAGAGGACTTGTTTTTCTTTTATCGTTAAAGCGACGTAAGGTTCAGAAGAGATGCGTTCTTCTATTGAAGGTTTATTTTGAATTTCGGGCGCTATTTTATCTTCTAAGAGACATTCGTTATAAGTACGAATGGCATCAAGGACGACCAAACGGATAGAGCCAGCTGGGGTTGGTTTAGTTAAAAAAGCAGTAATTTTACCATGATTGATTGCATCGATTGCCATCTGAAGCTCTGCACATCCAGTTAACATAATTCGTTGAATGTTCTTGTCAAAGTTATGAATTTTAGCAAAGAGTTCTATACCATTCATGAAAGGCATTCGAAAATCGGATATTACAACAGCAAAAGGACCTTGGTGCTCAATGATTTGTAGTGCTTGCATTGGATCGGTAGTGGTGGCGATTTCGAAATGACCACGCATGATGCGCCGCATAGAAGATAAGAAACTGCTATCATCATCAACAATTAAAATTTTAGTTAACAATTTATTGTTTGCCAATTTCACACCTTCTTATATAGTATACATTGTCTTAGTTGTTATATTAGACTAAAAACTGCTTTTTTCCTCTATCTTTTGATAGATTTTTATTTTTTGTGAGAAATATCCCCTAATCCCTTGAATTTCCTTAGCTGGAGTGCAATAAAAATAATTTATAGATATCTATCTTTTGCTGGATGTTAGTGACTATGGCGTACGATAAAATAAGGACAATAAAACTTCTCCAGTGAGAAAAAAGCAAATAGTTCGAAAGTTGCATCAAATTCTAAGAGTGAGATTACTGCTTCAAAAGGGGATAGGTGGTGTTGCAATGGAAGAAAAACGATTACTCATATTCCGATCTGGAAATGGAATGTGTGGTGTTTCTGTAGAAGATGTAAGCGGGATCATTTCCCATACCCACACGGGATCTATATTGGGAAATATAGATAGATCCGTTCCTATGCAGGACAAGTCAATCCAATTTCCTGATTCGGATATAGATCGTAAGGCTGGCCCCAACAAGAGTGCAATCATCATCAACTCAAATGGAGTTCAGCTTTTGATCATAGCAGATGAAATTATTCAAGAAAAAAAGCTAGTAAGTACGGAATTAGAACTAGATGCAACGCTCACTTCTTTTCCAATATGGAATTTCAGGGAAAAACCCGATGGATCATTAAAAAATAATAAACTTAAATAAATAGGAGGAATTATCATGGCAAAAAATACTAATGAAACAAATATTGGGAGAGGGTTAGACCTCAGTACAATCAAATTGGAAGATGTCATTGATATTGGTTTCTTGCAACAATTCCAGGATGATTTTGCTAAGGGTGTTGGCTTAGCAAGTGTTACTGTTGATCCTGATGGACACCCTGTCACCAATCCAAGTAGTTATATCAGGTTTTGCAGAGACTATACTCATTCCACCGAATGCGGTGATAAGCGCTGTGCAGAGTCACACCGTAAAGGCGGCGAAGAAGCAGCTAGAACTGGTAAGCCTGTTGTCTATGAGTGCCATGCTGGTTTGATTGATTTTGCGGCTCCTATTATGTTAGAAGGAAGACAGATCGGAACTATTTTAGGAGGACAAGTATTAACTGCTTCTCCTGATGAAGAAAAATATCGCAGAATTGCAAAAGAAATTGGTGTCGATCCAGACGAATATGTCAAGGCCTCAAAAGAAGCTCGTATTTTATCAAAAGAAAGTATCGAAGCAGCTGCCAATGTACTCTTTATTGTTGCCAATAACATGTCAAAGTCTGCTTATCAACAACTAAAGCTAAAAGCGATGGCGGATACTCTTAGTGATAATTTACATCAAGTTTCGGCAACGATGGAAGAACTAGCAGCTTCCGCTACTGATATCAGTACCAATCAAGCAAATTTAAATGATGAAATAAAAAATGTAAATACGGTAACTGGTAAAATTGATGAGGTAATGGAGTTTATTAAAGATATTGCCGATGAAACTCGCCTATTAGGTTTAAATGCAGCGATTGAAGCAGCTAGAGCTGGTGAGGCTGGGCTAGGATTTGGTGTTGTAGCGCAGGAAATTAGAAAACTTTCAGCCGATTCCAAAGAAACGGTAGGTAAAATTAAAGATTTAACAACAATTATCAAAGTATCCGTAGATAAAACGGTACATATGGGAAGCGATACGACTTTCACTATCGAACAGCAGGCGGCTGCTATTGAACAAGTGACGGCCAGCGTACAGGAAATTACTAGTATGACAGAACAGTTAAATGACCTTGCGAATCATGTATAAGTAGAAATTTAGGAGAAAGGAGGCGCGAGCTGTGAGTATACAATTAGTTGTATTTGCATTAGATGAGAAAGAATATGGCATTGATGTTTCAGCTGTAAATGGAATTTTGCGATCAAAAAAATTTAAAATACAAGCACTACCAGGAACTGGTGAGTCAGTAGAAGGAATGATTAACTTACGAGGCCAGATAAACTATATTTTTAACCTGCGAAGTAAATTTAACTTGACGGCAAAGGCAATTTCGGAAGAAAGTAAATTTATTATGCTAAATATTGAGGGATCAACGACTGGCTGCATTGTCGACGAAGTAACAGATATTGTTAAGTTAAATGATGATGAAGTCCAGACAGCGCCGAGCTTTATTAACAGTTGTGGCAGTAATTGTATTACGGGTATTGGTAAAATTGATGAGCGGATGATTATTATATTAGATCCGAAAAAAATGTTTGCTGAAGAAGAAATCGAAGCTCAAAGACATTCTTGATTGGGTCTGCTATAAAGAAGTAGCAATGAAAACTAACTATACGAATAAAGCTGCACAAGATTGTGTAGCTTTATTTTATTGTTTGAAAAAATAGAGGAGTAGCAAAATATGAATTCTATTTTTAAGGGTAGAAATGCGATATAATATAGGTATTAGCCAATTCGGTCAGTGAACTTTTAGCTCTTGTTAAAATAATGAGAAAGTAGGTTTTTGACAATGACGATACTTCGGCAAAAGTCTGTAGCGTATCTCATAGCTCTGTTTTGCTCTCCATTTCTAATAGTTGGCTATCTGTGTGATCCTTTTGCGGGGAAGCCGCTAGAGCACAGTCAAGATATTGAAATATCGCAAGGACAAGTAACTAATGAGCCAAGCCCTAAGGAACAACTACCCTATGTGGTTGATAAAACGCTACCAGAGTTACTTGTAGCCAATAAATCTACTTTGCTAGATCGTGAATATGAGCCTAGTGATTTACGTTCGGTAAACGGAGTATACTTGCGTGACATGGCTGCAACGGCATTAACCAAAATGCTAGATGAGGCCGAAAAAGAAGGAATCGATGGATTGGTCGTCTATAGTGGATATCGTTCTTATCGCACACAAGCGGCTGTCTATGATAATAAGATTGTCAGCCTGCGCTCTAAGTATGGAGACAAAGCAAAGATGATGGCAGAACAATTGGTAGCGCCACCTGGCGCTAGCGAACATCAAACTGGCCTGGCCGTAGATTTTACGATACAAAAGTTTTTACATAAAGAATATGTACTCAATTATGATTTTGCTGATACGATGCAAGGACAGTGGCTTAGAAATAATGCCTGGAAATATGGATACATTCTCAGGTATGATGAAAGTAAAGAAGATATCACTCAGATTAGCTATGAACCTTGGCATTTTCGCTATGTGGGCGTCGAACATGCAACGAGGATGTATGAACGAAATCTTTGTTTAGAAGAATATGTAGGTTCACCTACTATAGAGAAAAAGTAGTGATATTCTTAAGAGAATAAATTGTAAAAAAGTAGGTAGAGAGTGTTCTACCTACTTTTTTACTTTATGTATAGAAACCTCAGAAAGTAACATCTATGGCTATAGGATATTGATATTCATATCGCCAGGATTATCCTTACTGACACTTTATGAAGTTCAGCTCTTTGGAATCAATAACTGATAAGATTTTGTTTATGAACGGCATCATTAAGTAATTCACACAGTATTTTCAGTGCTTTTGGTAAATCTACGTCTGTAAGATTCGTCCAACAAATGCGTAGATGATTGGTCTCGGGTTCTCCGGGATAAAATATAGAACCTGGGAGAAAATGTACACCACGACGGTGAGCTTCTGGAATTAAAAAATCGGTATGAATTCCGATTGGCATTGATAACCATAAGTGAAGTCCTGCAGATTGTTTGGGGCGAATGATGCGAGGGTCAAGGAGCGAATCGAGTGTTTGTAGAACTTTTTTGCGGCGATTATCAAGTATTGTATTCATTTTACTGATGGAGCGAAAAAGCTGTGGATTACGAAAGAATGGTACAAGGGATTTTTGTAACCAAAGAGGGGAACCTAGGTCAGCAATTGATTTGGCTGCAAGCAGTCGATTATAGAGACTACCATCTGCAGCAAGTAACCCCAGTCGTATACCAGGAAAGAGAAATTTACTAAAACCTTTCAGATAGACCACTCGGCCGTCTGTATCTAACATCTTTAACGGTGGAGGCAAAATAGAAGATTGAATACGGTTTATTTCTAGCTCACGATGTGGCTCATCTTCTAAAATGAGAACATTATGTTGTTGCGCAAAATGCAACAAATCATGTCTTCGTGATAAAGACATGATGGCTCCAGTTGGGTTTTGTCCAGTCGGGACAGTATAAATCGCCTTAAAGCGAGTATAGGGTGCTAAGTCCTCGAGTATATCAACTCGTATTCCATTGTCATCAACAGGGATAGGTTGTAGGTTTACATGAGATAAACGAAAGGCGTCAATGGCTCCTGAGAAACAAGGAGTTTCAACCCCGATGGTATCACCAGGTCCAAGAAAGGTGCGTGCAAATAAGTCAATACCTTGCTGCGTACCATTGGTAACCACTAATTGGTGGGGCTTGAAATCAATAGAAAATAATTTCAAATAGTCGATTAATGCGAGAATGAAATCCGTCTCTCCTTGAAAATTAGAGTATTGACCTAAGGCGCTAGGAAAATCATCGATTGTTTGGCGGATAGAGGTTTGAATCAGTTTCATGGGGAGCAGGGAGTGGTGTACAGAGGCGGATGCTAAGTCCAATATAGTAGGAGATAATCGTATTGTGCTTTGACTCCAAAAGCTAGCGCGTGGGAGATAATCAGGGATGGAAAGTTGCCAATCAAAAGTGGTAGAAGGGTGGTTTCTATCGGTGATAATATGCTTCGTACTCCGCACAAAGGTTCCTTTACCGCGAAAACTTTCCGTTAGGTTACTATGATCAAGCATTTTATAAACTTGGTGTGCAGTCACTAAGCTAATCTGTAGTTCGGTTGCGAGTTCCCGCACAGACGGTAGTTTGAAATTTTCTTCCATTAGGCCAGAACGAATACGCTGGGATATTTCCAAATAGATTTGTTGACGAATCGAAACATTGCTTTGCCGGTTAATTGAAATTTTCATAAACCCTCCAACTGTTATATCTGTTCCTTGACTGTTATAGTAAAGGAATGGTTATATAACACTACTATACAGGAATGTTATATAACAGAAAAGAGGGAAAAGATATGTATATCGTATATGGCTTGATGTGTTTAATTTTTGGCACGACGTTTCTAGCAATAAAAATTGGTATTGATTCTGGGGCGCCACCTTTTCTTTTTGCTGGTACCAGATTTTTCTTTGCAGGAGTAGCTGTGTTGCTAGCTATTACATTATCGCATGGTGAAATTTGTATCAAAAAGGGCAAGCGCATCGATGTTTTTGTGGTTGGTATTTTTATGACTGCTGTTATGTTTGGCTGTTTATATTGGGGAGAACGGTATATCTCATCAAGTATTGCTGCACTATTAGCCGCAACGACACCAATTATGATTGGCATTGTAGAATGGATGCAAGGTGCGCGGGAAAGTGTTTGGATTAAAGGCTGTGGCTTATTGATATCTTTTATCGGAGTCGGTGTTGCTGTACTTCCTGCGCTGGGGGTCGATGTGACAAAAGAAGCATTAGTAGCTGTATTCGTAATATTGGCTGCTGAAGTTGGTAGCGTATACGGTACAATGACAGCAAAAAAACTGTTAGCTACTGGGACAAATCCTTTTGTACTCAATGGTTGGCAGATGGTAATTGGCGGGATTCTATTAATACTTCTATCCTTATGGACGGAAAAAACAGACATCGTTATGAATGATATCGTGCTTATTTCTTGGGCTTATCTTGTTGTACTTGGTTCACTGGCTGGACATGGAGCGTATTACTGGTTAGTACATCGCGCTGGTCCGTTATTGCCATCTACATGGACTTATATTTCACCAGTTATTGCTCAATTTGTTGGTTACTATGTGCTAGCAGAATATTTATCGGGCTATTCATTCATAGGGCTAAGTTTAGTATTATTGGGTGTATTTTTAGTTAGTAGGGCAACGGTATTAGAAAATTGGTTAAAACAGAAATTACAGCATTTGATGGCGTATTAATTGTTTTTTATGAAATCATCATTTTTCCTTGTAACCATACTTGCTTTACTATTAATTTTTCATCTAAACGAACAAATGTAGCTTCTTTTCCGGTTTCGAGGCTACCGAGTCTATGACTGACGCCTAGTGTTTGTGCAGGATTTAATGAGGCGAGGCGGA
>CAXYVG010000103.1:0-11522 GCA_964292325.1 uncultured bacterium
TTAACCAAGTGAATGGATGGATTTTTTTGTTGGGCAAGAGTTATTTCCCAGCCCCCAGTTGATTAGACCCGATTATAAGGATGCATCTTATCTAATCTTGATAATGCAGAACCAAGCGAACCGGAATTCATGAATGAGCGGTACTCACCTTCAGAAACACCGTGATATTGGTAGATGGCACCATCTTTGAACTCGACTTCAAGGATATCACTTTCCCACCCAACGCTTGAAATTCTGCTTGAAGAAACATATTGCCTGTGCATATATTCACCTCACTCCTGATACATAGATTTGCAGGAAACCCTGAAAGAAGGCGCTTCCTAATTCAAGTATACAAGATATATACGGGAAATGTAATCAGAATACACAATATATAGCATTTGGGAGGCAAGAATATGTGGAATATCATCGGAAAAATATTAAAAGAGAAGGGTTTGAACCAGGAACAGCTGGCCAAACGCATGAAGGTTCATTCCGGCACAGTATCAGACTTAAAAAAAAGCCGGATAAAGAAGCCTAGCTTCGAGCTGATGTGCAAGATCGCAGATGCATTAGAAATTAGCCTGGACGTGTTCAGGGAGAAGGAGGAACAGTAATGAGTGAAGTAATCACAGCGATGCCGAAAAGGGCATGTAATTTAAAAGAAGCGGCCGAGATCTTGGATATCTCCTATCACAGCTTACGGGCATTGATCAATGCGGGAGCCATTCGTCCGATATACCTGCCGCAGGCAAAAGTGACGGATGTCGAGATCGACAGATTTATCCGAAGTGTCCAAAAAGACGGAGAAAAATACAAGGAACTGCTTGAAGAAAACAATCGGCGTGTATCTGCGAAAAAGCCAATAACACAAGAAGACAAGGTTGAATCGTTGGAGGTGGCGAGGTGAAAATATTTACGAACGATTTTGAGAATCGGTTGGTCAGCATCATTGGCACGGTCATCGTGCTTAGTATCGCTTTACTGATCATCGGCGTAGTAGGCGGCCTGGAACAGGGGTTGATCTGGTGAAGATTGATTTAAACCATAATATCGGACTATTACGGTGGATCCTGACACGCGAGCAGATCAATTACGAAATTATCGGATTCGGTAATATCTGCATTCGCTGGGAAATTGAAAAAGTATTAGCTCCGGTCCTCATGTTCGACTACCGCTGCAACATCCTGAAATACTGTGATCGCTACAGCGAACTGGAGGAAGCGGACCAGGAGCAATTGAAGAAAGTGTTTAAAGAGTACCACTACAAGAAACCAATATGGGAGTGAAAATGATGAACGAGAGAGAATATATGGAAAAGCTACTGCAGATTGAACTGGCGGAAATTTGCCTAAGAACAATGCTGATCGAGCAAGCCAAGCACCAAGCAGACGCGGACCGCGCCGCACGTAAAGCACGAGCGTTCGAGCACAAAATTAAAAGACTGCAACGGCAATTGGAAGCTGCGGAGGATGGCCTATGAATTTATTCGCAGTAACGGAGGTGCTGAACGAAGAAGGTGTGTCACACAGAAGTATTTCTCCAACAGCCTTGCGACTGGATTGGCTGATTGACGGTGCTTCTAGGCCGGTAATCGTGTTTGATTTAAAAGTCAACCGCATCACGCCGATGTCGGACCACAAATACATGCCTAAGCAAGACAAGGATCGACTCCGGGCGATCGTCAGGCGCTGCAAAATAAAAAATGTGCATTAAAAAAGCCACCTATCGCGAGTAGGTGACTAAAAAAATTATCTATCTAGGAGTGAGTATATCATGAACAGAACAAATTTTGAACGCTTTTTGGAACCTGACGAATCACAGGTATTTGGTTCTGATTGGGAAGGTAACGAGATTTATGAAGGTGATGAATATGTGGAGACGGAGATGGGGCTTGTCCGTCTGGAGGATATCCCCCGGTTCGTTAAGGAAACGCAGAAAGTGATGGTGGCAGGAGAATGAGACAAAGAATACCAACCAAAAATATGAGCCGGGAAGACTGGCTGCAGCTGAGAAGAACCTCTATAGGTGGCAGTGATGTGGCCACAATCCTGGGCTTCAACAAATACAAGAGTCCTTACCAGTTGTGGTTGGACAAGACGGGGCAGATCGAAATAGATGCATCAGATCCAAGCGAGGCAGCTTATTGGGGGAATGTGTTTGAGAAGACAGTGGCCGAGGAATTCACGAGACGTACAGGGGCTAAGGTTCGGAACGATAATCACATGTATTTCCACCGTGAATACGACTTTCTGAGCGCAAACGTGGATCGGCAGGTTGTAGGAGAGAACGCCATTCTCGAATGCAAAACCGCCAGCATGTTCTTGTCTGACAAATGGGAAGGTGAGAACATTCCGGATCAGTATATCTTCCAAGTGCAGCACTATTTGAATGTATTGGATAAAGAGTATGCCTATATCGCTGTATTGGTAGGCGGACAGAAGTTCCAGTGGAAGCGAATAGATAGAGACCAAGAACTGATTGACATCATTCAGGAGAGCTTGATTGCGTTCTGGGAGGTTAATGTGAAGCAGAATGTTGCGCCTCCGATCGATGGGAGCCAGTCGGCAACGGATTTCCTGAAGGAACGATATGCCAATAGTGAATCAGGTAAAGAAATCACCCTGGCATCTTCCTTTGATGAAACGATTGCACTATTGAACGAAGCGAAGGCAGCCAAAAAGACTGTCGAAGAAACCATCAGCCTGTATGAAAACCAGATTAAACTGGCGCTTGGAGAGGCGGATGCAGAAATCGGCATCACGCCAACGAATCTTATCTACTGGAAACCCGTCACAACAAACCGACTGGATACAAAAACGCTGCAAAAAGAGCAGCCGGACATTTACGAGCAATATCTGAACGCGTCGCAATCAAGAAGATTAACTATAAAGGGGATCAAATAATATGGCAACGAATTCGAGTTTGAAAAACCAATTACAAAACAACAGCACCCAAGCACCAGGACAAGCAAAGCAATTGGGCCTGAAATCACTTTTGAATTCTCCAGTAGTGCAAGAGAAATTCCGGGATGTGCTGAAAGAAAAATCGCAAGGCTTTACGGCATCTGTCCTCAGTTTGGTGAACAATGATTCCTACCTGGCACAAAGCGAGCCTATGAGCATCATCACCTGTGCGATGACGGCCGCAACGCTGGATCTGCCATTAGACAAAAACCTCGGCTATGCCTATATCGTGCCATTCAGGGATTACAAGGATGGCAACAAGCAAAAAGGGCAATTCATCCTGGGGTATAAGGGGTACATTCAACTGGCCCAACGATCTGGCCAGTATGAAGCTTTGAATGTTATCGAAGTGTATGAAGGTGAACTCCTTTCCTGGAACCGCCTGACTGAAAAATTTGAGTTTGATCCGAACGGAAAGCTATCTGATGTGGTTATCGGATATGTCGGCTACTTCAAATTACTGAACGGATTCGAGAAAACCGTGTATTGGACCAAACAGGAAGTGGAAGCTCACCGCATTCGCAACAACAAAACCAAAAACAAGACAGAGCTGTCAGGGGTTTGGAAGACTGATTACGATTCTATGGCCAAAAAGACTATCCTCCGGAACATTCTTTCCAAATGGGGTATCTTATCCATCGAAATGCAAAAAGCTGTCACAACGGACGAAACGGTTCAAACGCTTGATAAGGAAACCGGGGATATCCGCGACATTACACCGGATGAGGACTTCGACGCAGTGCCGGACCAGGAACCAGATAAGCTAGGAACATTCGTCACTGAAGATGGAGAAATCATCAATCTGGAAGACGAGGCTGCACAAGAATCATTATTCGAAGAAAGAACAATCAAACCGAAAGATTAACTGAGAGGGGGAGCAATCCCCTCTTGATTGTGAGGTGAGGAAATGGCGAAACAATATTATTGGCTGCAGCTGAAGGAAGACTTCTTCAGGCAGAAAGAAATCAAGCTCCTACGAAAAATAGCGGGCGGTGATACTTACACGATTATTTATCTGAAAATGATGCTCATGAGCCTGAAGGACGAAGGGAAAATCTTATATGAGGGCGTCGGATCGAATTTGGCGGAGGAAATCGCGTTGGAAATCGACGAAGATGTGGAAAATGTTCAGATCACGATTAATTATCTTATGAGCAAAAATCTACTTGTTACATCATCGGAATATGAGGGATTTTTGAGCGACGTTCCGAACCTGATAGGTAGTGAATCAGACAGTGCGAGACGTGTACGGAAACACCGTCAAATCAAGAAAGCTGAGGAAAAGAAGTTACAATGTAACGCTGAAACGTTACAACGTAACACCGAGGTAACAAATGGTAACACAGAGATAGAGATAGATATAGAAATAGAGAAAGAAATAGATATAGAGCAAGAGAAAGAAATTAAACCCTCCAACGGCGACGTCCATTTGTTCTATCAAAAAAATTTCGGAATGGAATCAGAATTCATTACGCAAGATTTGGAACACTGGATAAATGACTTAAGTGTGGAAGTCGTTATCCTAGCGCTTCAAAAGGCCGTTGAGAAAAACGCTCAATACAGTTACGCAAAAGGCATCATGAAGAGCTGGGCCAATAAGGAAATTAAAACACTTGAAGCCGCCGAAGCTGAATCACTTGGGAACATCAGGCAGAAGCAAAACCAATGGCGACAGCCACCAAAAAAAGAAATTGTTCCCCCGTGGGCTGAGAGTAACGCACCATTTGCAGAAACCCCACCGGACGCGGATCAACAACGGGCGATACAAGAGCGCATAGCAAGGCTGAAGACCAGTCATAAAAAGGAGGGCTAGACATTGAATAAGCGTCAGCTAAAAAAGAAAGTGAAAGCAGCGAAGTTCAAGAAAGAACGCGGCTTAATTTTGAGCCTCGAGGATCGGCACTTCATCCGGAACTATGGGAAATGCTATTTCACCCAAGGAGAGGCGGAAAGCTTTCTCATTCAATGGGATGAAATTACAGCTGTGGTTAAAGGAATTGTTGAGGGGATAAGAGAAGGTTTTGCCGATATGTTCCAAGAGTGGGCAGATTCTCTTAGAAGAAAAGGAGATTCCGAATGAAACTTATCTATACAGGTTATAAATGGCGGGAAGCAACCGGAATGGAGTTGCTCCTCCGAGGTGATGATGAAGTGCTGAAGCAGATTCCGGCTGAACCGCATGCGGGGGATGTATATGACACTGGGACAGAAGAGCGGCCGTTGAGCTTGGCATCAGAATTTCACGCCGAACCGAATCTCAAAACATACAACGGGTGGATCCTGACTGTCGGAGATTTAAAACGGAAATTGGCCGTGTATAGCGATGAAACTCAGGTCAGATTGGATTTTCGCGGCAAGACGCCTTTTGGAGAATTAATTGATGTATCCATGCCGATTGAATGCATAGGGAACAGTTGCACCTATGATAACGGCGAACGGAAGAATCTGATTTATATCAGCGGGAACGGGAAATAGGAGGGAATACATGTCTGTAAAATTGCGAAAAAACGTAACGCTCTATACGAAAAAAAGATGCCAACAATGCAAGCTAACGAAGTTGTGGCTTGATGAACACGGTGTTCATTATCATCTGGTTGACATCGTTGAAAATAAGCTTGCAGCTGAAAAAATCAAGCAAATTGGTTATCAAACGGTGCCAGTGGTTGTGATCCATGCTGAGCCGGAAACCAGTTGGAGCGGGTTCCGCCTGGATGTGCTGGAGGGCGAATTCCTATGACAACAATCGAACTCGCGGGGATCGCAATCATTGTAGCCGCCGGTTTGCTACACGGGGAATATAAGCAGTACAAAGAAAACAAACGGAGGTATCGGAAATGATCAATCAAGTTGTGCTTGTGGGCCGCGTAGTCAAGGAACTCGATTTAAAGTACACGCAGTCAGGGAAGGCAGTCGCCCGGTTCAACCTGGCGGTCAATCGGGATTTCAAGGACGCAAACGGTGACTCTCAGGCTGATTTCCCATCGTGCCAGGTGTGGGGGAAGACGGCCGAGGTGATGGCTGATAACCTCCGAAAAGGGTCGCTGATTGATGTAACTGGACGAATCCAAACGGGCAGCTACGAAAAAGATGGTCAGCGGATTTATACGACGGATGTGGTTGTTGAGAAATTTCATTTCTTGGAGGCGAAAAATGATAATGCTAATCGTTCAAGCGGTCAATCGAACAACCGGGCTAAGCAACAAGGTTTTGACGAGTTTAATCAATCAGCTGATCCATTCAGTGGCGCTGGTGAGTCTATTGATATTGGTGAGGATGACCTTCCGTTTTAAGAAAGAGGTGGATGAATGATTGAATTTGAAGTTCCTGGAGAACCTGTAGCACAAGGCCGGCCGCGATTCAATAGCAGAACAAAAACCGCGCATGATCCGCTGAAATCCCGAAATTATAAAAAGCTAGTCAGCATGTATGCGATACGGTCAAAACCGCCGGACTTGTTAATGGGACCATTGACTGTCCAAATCGACATTTTTAAGATGCCGCCTAAATCTATATCAAGCGTGAAGAAAAAACAAGCAGCGCTTCAGAATGAGACGCTGAGACCGACTACTAAGCCGGACGTTGATAATTATGCTAAGGGCGTCAAGGATGCCTGCAATGGAATAGTTTGGAAAGATGATAGCCAAGTTGTCGAGTTGTTTGTCAGGAAGTTTTACAGTTTGAATCCAAGAGTAGTTGTGAAAGTGAGGGAGATTGATGGCATTTAATTTCTTTATTCGCAAAAAGGATATCCAAGCGCAGGTGGAGCCGCCGAAAAATAATTTGATCGATGCGGATCTGCTGCTCATTCAAATAGGATTGATGCATGAAACATATTTCAGCGTCGCAAAGACCAGGGCAGGAAAAGGTGAGCCGAGAGGTTACTGCAGGGCCTTAAAAGATATCGAAGTGATGGTCAGGGACATGAAAGATTCAGGGGTAGCCGGATGAAATTACCTGCATACTCAAAAAGGAGGGCACTCACATTGCCGGAAGAAGAACATAACAAAATGATGGGTCAGTTTCAGGAGAAAGTTTTTGAACTTGGTTTCACGATGAAATGTAACAACGGTGTGTATGGGATTTACATGGACGGTATACGCGTATATTCGCTCAACAAAAGGAGTTACAAGTACAACAGACATTTGTATGCCAAACAAACAACGGACGATCGTATTGAGCTTCTGGAAATCGTGCTATACAACTATTTTGGGCCAGGGGGAAAGGGAAGTTCGTTGATTATTCCGAAGAAGGTGGGTGATCAGAAAGGCCTTCTCGAATGAATTTTATGATTACCTGGAAGAGCTACCCGAAAAATGGGAACTGCTGCCAAATGACGATATCCGTATCATAAAGTTGCACGCACTGGCTGGGGTAGAAGTAGGCAAAAAGATTAGCGGCTACGAACGCAAAATAAAGCCTATTCATATATTTAAAGATGGCGTGCTTGTGATGACGGCGCAGCGCATAAGCGAAGCAGAGGAGTGCGTCAACAGCAAGCGGGATTCGATATACAAATGTCTGCGTGGCGAGCGCAGGAGCGTCAAAGGGTACACGTTCGAATATGCAGAAAGAGGTGGATGTAATTGACGGAACAAATACCAGAAAAATGGATTGAAGTTATTACAACAACGGTGCTGAGAGAGCAGAAGAAACAAGAGAGTATCGCTTCTAAGGAACAACATGATCGACGGTTTCGAAATACCGAACTCCTCGTGAAAAATTACCGCAAGCTAAGCGCGCATTGTGAGAACTTGCCGGAGCAAATTGGAATCATACATCAAGAAATAGATATGGGATTGCTGGAGCACATCGACTTGAATTTGAAAGAGGTCATGAAGTCCAAGCAAAAAACGAAAATGATCATGGATTATATCGATGCCATGCTCCTGGCATATCGATCATTGGCGGAACGAGGCGGAGAAGTCGCAAACCGTAGGCATAAGATTCTCCGTGATATGTACCTAAAACCTGATTACGAAAATCCAACCGCGTTGATGGAACGCTACGGCGTCGAAAAGACGACTTTATATAAAGACTTGAAAAAAGCCATCGAAGAGTTTTCCATCGTACTCTTCGGGATTGACGCTTATGTTTTACAGACGAGCGGAAAAAGAGTGGACGAAAGGTGAACTAAAAAGGTATATACTGTCTTTGAAGGGGTCTGCGAAAAAACAGACTCCAAAATCTCCTTTTTAGCCATTAGCCCCGCACATATGTGTGGGGTTTTTGGTATAATAGAAATATCAAAATTGAGAAGAGGGCGAAGCTATGTTCGATAACAAAGAAGAAGTTTTTCGATATGTAGAGGAAAATGAATTGCAAGCAATCCAAAAAGCTCAAGCTATATTAAAGTATAATGGAATGCCGCATAATCATGACAGTTTCAATGGGATCATCGGTGGGAAAAATCGAACTTATAACACACCTCCAGAAAAATACGAAACAGCAGAACAATATGTTGATGCATGGCTCAAAGCACATCATAATGAATATATAAAAGATGGGCGCTATGCTAAAGAAAAATCTTCTGGTAGAATTCAATGTTTGTTGGAAGATGAGTATGTTTCATCAGTCATACAGAATTACCTTGCCAGAATCTATTATAATAAAAATAGCAATAAGGGATGAAAAACCTCTCGTTATGGTTTTTAAATAATTATAAATCGTGGGCAGCACCTAACAATTATTGTTAAGTGCTGTTTTTATATTCAAAAATAGAATGGTGGTGATGGAAAATGGCAGGGTTGACGTTAAAGCAGCAGCGGTTCGCGGATGAGTACATCATCAGCGCGAACATTTATCAATCGGCGATCAAGGCGGGATATAGCAAAGCCTACGCTAAGGGTAACGCAAGTAAATTAATGGAAAATGTGAGTTTAAAAGCTTATATAGATGAACGGCTTGAAGCGTTGAATTCTGAAAAGGTAGCTGACCAGCAAGAGGTAATGGAGTTTTTGACTTCAGTCATGCGGGGAGAGGTTACTGAGCCGGTTCCAATTTTTATCGGGGACGGATTTCAAGAAGTGATGGATCTAAAGCCAAACGTTCAAGCAAGGCGTGCAGCTGCAGTTGATCTCGGCAAACGTTACGGCATGTGGACGGAGAAAATAGAACAGACCAACCGCAACATCGAAATTGTTGTCGGCGATTGGGATGCTGACGATGAAGACTGAAAAGAAACCATCGATTAAGATTGAATTTAAGTACCCGTCTAGAGTTTTTAATAAGCATATATACGATAAGCTATACGATTACGATACCTTCACTGAAGCCCACTATGGCGGCGCATCATCTGGGAAATCTCATGGTGTTGTCCAAAAAGTGGTGCTGAAAGCTTTAGGGGAATGGAAAAAGCCGCGTAAGGTTTTGTTCCTTCGTAAGGTGGGCGCAACTCTAAAGGACTCCATTTTTGAAGATGTGAAGCAATGCTTGATTACCTACGGCGTGTTCGATTACTGCAAAGTGAACATGACCGATTATCGGATCAAGCTGCCGAATGATGCAGAACTGATCTTCAAGGGAATGGACAACCCGGAGAAAATCAAATCGATCAAAGCTATTTCTGATGTGGTCATGGAAGAGGCTTCCGAATTCACGGTCGATGATTTTACCCAGCTCACACTGCGGCTGCGGGATAAAGACCATAAACAAAAACAAATATATCTAATGTTCAACCCAGTTAGCAAAACTAACTGGGTTTTTAAGTATTTCTTCGAAAAGAAACCGGCTAACACGGTCATCTATCAAACGACTTATAAGAGCAACCGCTTTTTAGACGAACTCACAAAGCAAAATATAGAAGAACTAGCCAACAGGAATCCTGCGTATTACAAAATATACGCACTTGGCGAGTTTGCGACGCTAGATAAACTCGTTTTTCCAACTTATCAAAAAAGACTTATTAACCGCGATGAAGTGGCTCAATTGACGTCCTACTTCGGTCTCGACTTTGGTTATATTAATGATCCTTCTGCATTTATCCACCTGAAGATAGATGAGCAGAACAAGCGGATCTATTTCCTTGAGGAATATGTGCGAAAAGGATTGCTGAATGACAAGATTGCCGAGGCCATAAAAGACCTGGGCTATTCGAAAGAAGTCATTACCGCTGACTCGGCTGAGAAAAAATCAATTGCTGAGATAAGGCAAAAGGGAATCAGCCGGATCAGAGAGGCGAAAAAGGGTCCTGATTCAGTCATTCAAGGGATTCAATTTCTTTCGCAGTATGAATTTATCGTTGATGAACGCTGCGTGAAATTAATCGAGGAGTTGGAGAACTACACCTGGTATAAAGATAAAAAGACAAACGAGTACATCAATAGACCAGTGGACAGTTACAACCACGTTATCGATGCTTGCCGATATGCGGTCGAAGGCATTCGAAGCAAAGTGAAACTAAAAACTATAAAAGGAGGGCTATAAGTGATATTGATTCATCCTGCAGAGGAAGAAATAACCGCAGAAGTAGTGAGCAGCTTCATCGAATTGCACCAAGCCGAATTGCCGCGATACGTGCGGCTGAAGAATCTTTTTGAAAGTAAGGCTCCAATACTCAGTTTGGACAAGAAAGAAGCTTACAAGCCTGACAATCGGCTAGTAGTGAATCATGCGAAGTATACAGTTGAGACCTTTAACGGTTACTTCGCTGGGATTCCCGTCAAGGTCAACCATGAAGATAAAAACGTCGGTGAAAGAGTCGAACAGTTCCTGAAGTTGAATGACATGGACGATAATTTCGCGGAGTTGAGCAAGATTTCCTCAATCTATGGCCATGGATTCGAATTGCTTTACCAGAACGAAGAATCTGAGACGTGCTGCACGTACAACAATCCACTTGATATGTTTATCGTTTACGATAACACGATTGCACAGAAGCCTTTATTTGCGGTCCGATATCAGTTCGATTCAGAAGGCAAAGTAAATGGACAGCTGTTCACTATCAACGAGGAGATAGCATTTATTCAAGTGGAAAAAGATTTGTCCTTCACGGAGCAGAGGCCACACTATTACGGGGATGTTCCTGTGATCGAGTACATTGAGAACGAAGAGCGGCAGGCATTGTTTGAATCGATCGAGTCCATGATCAATGCGTATGATAAGGCACTATCTGAGAAGGCCAACGATGTTGATTATTTCGCGGATGCCTATCTATCCATTATGGGTGCAGAGCTGGACGAAGAGGGCGTCATGAGGATAAGGGATAATCGGATCATTAATATCTTTGGGACTGACGACGCGAGCAAGATTGTCGTTGAATTCCTCCAAAAGCCGGATGGCGATACTACTCAGGAACACTTGCTGGATCGTTTGGAGCGCTTGATCTATCAGATTGCCATGGTTTCGAATATTAACGATGAGAGCTTTGGTAATGCGTCAGGGGTCGCGCTCGAGTTTAAGCTGCAGCCCATGAAGAATTTAGCTGCGATGAAGGAGCGGAAATTCACTTCAGGCATGAACCGGCGCTTCAAGATGCTGTTCAACCTGCCGACCAACATCGAGGCTAGCAAGAAAGATGAGTGGCGTAATCTGAATTACCGTTTTACCCGGAATATCCCGCGGAATATTGCCGATGAAGCG
>CAXYVG010000104.1:0-11469 GCA_964292325.1 uncultured bacterium
AATGCAGCAAATGATTTTGCATGGGATTCGTGTTCATATATATGCCTTTGCAGGGTTAAGATAACGCGTGTGTAAAGTCAATATGCATTTAGCTCGTGGATGTAAATAATCGAGCCGATACACTAAAAAAATATGACGAGGATCGGAATCCTGTAAATGCGGATGAGGGATAACAGCAGAAAATATCAACTGGGAGTAAAAAAAGAAAATTTTACTATATGTTTTTCTGATAATACCTGATAAAATCAATATATAATATGAACTAAGGGGGAGCACAAAGTGCAATATCCATATAGACAAGAAAAACAAATGCAAATGAATACTAAGCCATTAATGAAAAAGGATAATACAATATACCGCGTTCAGAACCCGATACGTAGTGAATTATCATTAGTCATATTTTTTCTGCTTAAATTCCATATTTCTCGTAATGTGGCAAAGGTAGCAAAAGCACACCCAAAAACGAACATTATTTTTGATAAGGTTGGTGGGTCCTGGTGGAAACCCGACTATCGTATCATAGTTGGCGGAAAAACGAAGAAAGAGGTGCAAGCTGCCGCCGACATGTTACAAAAAAAATTAAATGGCGGAAAAACAAAAAAAGAATAAAGTCGAGTTTCGATTGGTCTGACGTTACTACAGGTGAGACTGAATCGATAGTAAAGAACCCGAGAGTCTAAAATGGACTTTCGGGTTCTTTTTTGCTTTTGAATTATCAATACTTAGTCCGATGATTTTTATAAGGGATGCTATCTAAATGTAGTGGGGGCAATGTATTGGTATAACTTTTATTGCAGGGGAAAACATAACATTGCCTATTATAGCTGTATAGTATAAAATGAATTGCAAAGTATGTTATAAGGGGTGTTTATGATCCAAACTGCTAATCGTCAAGCGACAATTCGATCATTAAAAGGAAAAATTTTAGCTGCTTATAAATATTTAATCGAACACAATGATCAAGAAGATGCCAAAAAAGTGAAGCAATTAGCAGGTAAATTAGTCAATGAGGAATTTACCATTGCTTTTTGCGGACATTTCTCAGCGGGAAAATCAACGATGATTAATCGCTTAGTGGGGGAGAATTTACTGCCGTCGAGTCCGATCCCAACGAGTGCGAATCTTGTAAAAGTGAAAGCGGGAGAAGAGTATGTAAAGGTATTTTTTAAAAATGAAAAACCTCGTTTATACCTTGCTCCCTATGATTATAAAATGGTAAAAAACTATTGCAAGGATGGGGATCAAATTCAAGAAATTGAAATTAGTCATTCTGATTCCCAGCTGCCAAGTCACACTGTTATTATGGATACTCCCGGTATTGATTCGGCAGATGATGCACATCGTATTGCCACAGAATCGGCCATTCACCTTGCGGATTTAATTTTTTATGTTATGGATTATAATCATGTGCAGTCGGAATTGAATTTTATGTTTACCAAAGAGTTAACAGAAGCTGGCAAAGAAGTTCATCTTGTGATTAATCAGGTGGACAAGCATTCTGAGCAGGAGCTTTCTTTTGCGGACTTTAAGAAAAGTGTGGTTGAATCCTTTTCATCGTGGGGAGTAAATCCAGCTAATATTTTTTATACTTCTTTAAAAAAGGATGAGCATGAATATAATCAATTTCCTGAGTTACAGGCTTTTTTATCGGAGCGTTTACAGGAAAAAGATAGTTTACTCCTTCAAGCTATTTCTTATTCCTTGCAAAAAATACTCAAGGATCATACAGATGGAATCAAGAAAAAGGATGAACTAGAGCTTGAACCATTTAAGGCTATTTTGAATGAATTATCAGCTAAGGAGCAGGAAGAGTTAGCGGGTAACTATAATCAGCTGAGTGAAGAGAAACGTGCTTTAGGTGAGGGAAGCGAAAAGGCAGAGAAGGAATTTGACTGCGAGATTAATAAAATTATGTCCAATGCCTATTTAATGCCTTTTGAAACTCGGGCCCTTGCAGAGGGGTATCTTGTATCCTGTCAGCCTAATTTTAAGGTTGGACTGCTGTTTACAAAACAAAAAACATTGGCCGAGAAACAGAATCGATTAGATCTTTTTTACCAAGGAATTCTCGAAAAAACAAAATCGCAGTTAGAGTGGCATCTTCGTGAATTTCTGCTAAGGTTTTTACAGAAAAAGCGGATTGAAAATAAGGAACTGCTTGCTAAAATTCAGAGCTTTACGGTTCATTTTTCAAACGAATTATTAGCAAATGCTATAAAGACAGGCGCTCGTTTATCAGATACTTCTGTTATAAATTATACGGATAACGTGGCAAATGAAATCAAACTATTGGCTAAAAGCGCTTTATCTGTGCTTAAGTGTGAAATACTAGATGCTCTGCAGGAAAAAAATACAGCGCTTGAGATCAAATTAGCGCAACAATCAGAGGGATTAGAACGCTATATCACCGCACTAAAGCAGGTGAAACAATATGAATTAGCCGAAAGTCTTGAGCAAAAGAAACTCGATATGCTACTTAGCGAGAGTAGTGGGCTAACAGAGGATCGTTTTCATTTGTTTGATCTAGAAGAAGAGGAATTTGAGGTAGTTTATGGGGACGCTGGGCATGCTGTGCAGACGCAGAAAAAAGTTAGTACCCCGATCAATAAGCCGATTCGAAAAGAAAAAAATGCATTACCTGCTAATGCCGCAGACAAGATGAAACTAACAGCTGAAAAACTAGAGAAGACAGCGCGGCTTGTTCAGGCTTTGCCAGGCTTTACAAAGCTTGCAGGTGAACTGAAAGAAAAAGCACAAAGGCTGAGTCATAAAGGGTTTACGGTTGCATTATTTGGGGCATTTAGTGCTGGTAAATCTTCGTTTGCCAATGCGTTAATCGGAGAAAGAGTGTTACCTGTTTCGCCCAACCCAATGACAGCAGCGATCAATAAAATTAAGCCGATCAATGAAATCTATTCACATGGGACGGTTCTCGTCAAGGTGAAAGAGGAACGTGCCATGCTCGAAGATGTAAATCATGCTTTGAAGCTATTTGATGTTCATGCCGAGAGCTTAGCGGATGCAAAGGCAAAAGTAGAGACGTTCACTGGAGATTTAGATCAGCAGGGGGCAGCTGAGAAGATCAATTATGCTTTTTTGCAAGCTTTTGTACGCGGATATGCTGCTTTTAGCGAGCAACTCGGGACAGTACTGGAAAAAACCATCACGGAATTTAGCGATTATGTTGCCATGGAAGAAAAATCTTGCTTTGTCGAATGGATTGATCTGTATTATGATTGTCCATTAACTCGCAAAGGGATTACGCTAGTTGATACTCCGGGGGCGGATTCCATTAATGCCCGTCACACAGGGGTAGCATTTGATTTTATCAAGAATTCGGATGCGATTTTGTTTGTAACCTATTATAATCATGCATTTTCAAAAGCCGACCGGGAGTTTTTAATTCAGCTCGGGCGTGTAAAGGATTCTTTTCAATTAGATAAAATGTTCTTTATTATCAATGCGATTGATTTGGCAGATAGTGAAGAAGAAACGGAAACGGTTACGCAATATGTACAGGAGCAGCTTATCAAGTATGGAGTGCGAAATCCACATTTATATCCATTATCAAGTTTGAAGGCGCTGAAAGAAAAAGAGGAGAAGACATCCCTTGCTGCTTCAGGTATGTCAGCGTTTGAGGAGGCTTTTTATCATTTTATTACCAATGATTTGGCGAACTTGGCGATTACTGCATCCGAAAATGAGTTAGGCCGTGTTTCACGCTTGGTAACAAAACTCATTGAGAGTAGTAGAGAAGATGCTACTGTTAAGCAGCAAAAACGATTCAATATCCAAACAGAAAAAACGGGTATAAACGAAATTTTTGCACAGCAAACAGCACAAAATTTGAAAAATCGTTTGTATCAAGAAATAGAAGAATTAATTTATTATATAAAGCAGCGGGTTTTTCTACGTTTTAATGATTTCTTTAAAGAAGCATTTAATCCGAGTGTACTACGTGATGATGGTCGTAATCTGAAAAAAGTATTGCAGAATTCACGGAATGAATTACTCGAACAAATTGGATTTGACTTTGCACAGGAAATGAGAGCAACAACCGTCAGAATGGATTGCTTCGCCGAAAAAATAACAGCAGAGTATCAAGGAACGCTTGCCGAAATGACTCGTGAGATGAATCATGATTTATCTTTTTCTCTGTTTGAAGGTAAAGAAAAAGTAGAAGTTGATTTTGAACCTGCATTTAAAGATATTCCGCTCGGATTATTTTCAAAAGCAATGGATTATTTTAAAAATCCAAAATCATTTTTTGAGAAAAATGAAAATGCATTGATGCGTGATGAAATGTACCGTGTGTTGAATGTAGCGGCAGATGAATATTTGCAGAATGAAAAAAAACGGATACAGGATCTATATGGAAATCTGATGGAGGGGGAGTTTAGAGAACTTATCTTGCAAATGACGCAGCAAGCAGATGATTTTTATCTAAGTATGCTCTCAGCCTTAGATGGTGGAGTTCCAACTGAGCAGTTACTGAACATTCAGCAAAGCTTAACAGAACTGATCGATCAAGAGGAAAGCAGTAAGGATTGATTGGCTGTTACGGTATGAATTTGGTAACATGATATAGATCAAGTAAAAAAGAACCGCAGGTTTTGATCACCTGCGGTTCTCTTTACATTAACTAAATGGTATCTATCTTGTTAGTCTGCCGGTAATAGGCTATCGGGCTTCGCTTGCGTCCTTCGTAAAGCTACTCAGCCCTATAGCCTATTACCGACGATTGCCTGTACAAGACATAGTAGGATATATATAGTTCAAAGTATTACTATTCAAAAGGTCGTACGCGTAGCGTTAGGCCAAGTTTATCAGTAAGAGCTTGGCAGGCTGCTATTTCTTCTTTTCCAATGCAATCAACAACGGTCATTACAACGTTAGGTACATATTGTTTGCAGCTAACAGCGAAATTCAGCATAGCATCAAAGGATGAAAGACCAAACTGATTGCGTGTTAGGTGCAAATATTCTGCAGCATTCGAAGCATTCAAACTGATCGACATTGTGTCAATGAGCCCCTGAAATAAAGGGGCAATTTCTTTGCCAGCTTGGAGCTCACAAAGACCATTGGTATTAATACGTAGGGGGATATTTGCATGGTACTGCTTTAGATAGCGGGCTGTTTCCAGTAGCACCTCGAGGCGCAGTGTTGGTTCGCCAAAACCACAAAATATAATTTCATTAAAAAGATCCATATTGTATTTACGAAACTCCGCTATTAGTTCCTGGGCAGAAGGCTCCTGCTTTAACCATAGGGAGCTAGATTCTTGCATTTTTTTTGTATTGCGCAGACAAAAAGTACAAGCGCAGGTACATTGGTTAGTAAGGCTCACATACACATTGGTTTTTTGCATAGGCTCGCGCTGCAGGCGGACCGCTAAGTCTTCATATCCATCGTTTCTAGGTGTGTAAAGTAACATTGAGGAACCTTCTTTCTTTTATCGTTATGTAAGGTCGGTTAGATATTCTTCAAAACAAATTCCATACTGAATCGGAATATTTTGTTTTACTGTATATTCAATGGTTTTACTGATGAAATGGGTTGCTTTTTCTACTGCGGTAACAAAATCAATACCGTTAATTAAATTACCGGATAGAATCGATACAAATACATCACCAGTACCAGATCGGTCCTCACCAATCTTGTTTGCACTAATGATCTGATAGGGTTTGCCCTGTTCATATACAAAGTTTTGTATCGTAGTTCCGTCGGTTAGACCTGTGATGACAACGCGGCGCGGACCGTATGTACAAAGACGCTTTGCAATATCTTCAAGTTCTAGGGCCGTCAAGGTGTGATCGGGATACGGAATATCTAATAGATTACAAGCTTCAGTGAGATTCGGCGTTAAAACATGGGCATATTTAAGCAAACGCTTCATTTCATGGCACATTTCTGGGGTATAGGAAGAATATAGTTTTCCGTAATCCCCCATAACGGGGTCTACAATCACCAACGTATGGCTACTGGTGAATTTTTCTAAAAATTCGATGACAATGTCAATTTGTGCTGTGGAACCTAAAAAACCAGTAGAAATACCATCAAATTGGATACCTAGTTCGCTCCAATTATTCATGTACTCTCGCATACGCATTGTATAATCATCTAAGAAGAACTTAGAAAATCCTGTATGAGCGGATAAGATGGCAGTAGGTAATGGGCAACATTGTATCTTCATGGCTGATATAATTGGCCAGGCAGCTGCGATAGAACAGCGTCCAAAACCCGTTATATCATTCACAACAGCGATTCTTTTTTGTTTCGGTACATTCAAAATTCTATCCTCCTTCGAACATCCATTTCTGTATTATAACATAACTTTTTTTATTGAGAATAGATTTACATATAAAACGATGCCTTAGAATATGGTTTTATTGATTGATTTGTGATTTTACTAGTTTGTGGCAGATGTACGCTACGGAATCATTTACACTCATAGTGTAAAACCTAATAGAACCGAAAGGATCTGTCAGATGGGGAGATAAATGATAAAAAATGACTGTGAAGACTTCAGAGGACGGTAAATAGCGGAATTTGATAAAAATAAGTTGACGAATGAAAAAAAACAAAGTAATATTATGCAGTCATTGTTTATTTTAAATTTACCGGAGGTATTCATGGAAACAAAAGAACAAAAAGTACAAATTATGGTTGCGGACCCTTCTGCCTTGGGATTATTCGGTTTAGCGATGGTGACTTTGGTTGCTTCATCGCAGAAATTAGCTTGGACGACAGGAGTGTCTTTCGTGATTCCCTGGGCAATTGTTCTAGGTGCTGCAGCACAGTTGATGGCATGCGTGTATGATTTCAAGCACAATAATATATTTGGTGCAACCGTATTTGGCGGGTATGGTCTATTTTGGATTGGCGTAGCTGTTTCCTGGTTAATTAAGTTGGGAGTTTTTGGACCGGCATTAGCCGAGACTGCTGATATCAAACAACTTGGTTTTGCTTTTATTGGTTACCTTATTTTTTCGATTTTTGGTACGATTGCTGCTGTTGAAACCAATAAAGTTCTCCTTGCTATCATGGTATTAGTAGATGTTTTGATGGCTGGTCTGGCGCTAGATACTTTTGGTTTGGGTGGACATTGGGCACATACAGTTGCTGCTTGGGCAGAAATTGCTGTTTCGTTGCTTAGCTTTTACGCATCAGGTGCAACTTTTCTAAATAAATCTTTTGGCAGAGTGTTTCTCCCCGTCGGTAAGCCATGTGGTATATTTAAATAATGGGTTGATACTCCGTTCTGCTAGGCCCCCTTTTGTCAGACAGCGTTTTTAAAGTCCATCGGTATAAGATGGACAAAACCTGTTGCCTAGAGGGGCTTTCTTTTTTTATAAAAAACTTTAAGGTAGATAGTGTGAATATATAGTATAATATAAAAAATAGGAATTTATACAAAATATAAATAGATGTAGGGAGGAGCTCGTTTGAAAAGTATCTTATTAATAGGTGGCGGTCGAGGTGGAGTTGGCATAATCGAGATGTGTAGCAAGGTATCTGACATGGAAATAGCCGGGGTTGTTGATCATAAAAAGGACGCTTTGGCTATGCAACTAGCAGCAAAAATGGGCATTCCTACGTTTTTAGATGTCAGAGATGGCCTTAAATTATCGCAGGTTAATGTAGTCATCAATATTACCGGAAACGAAGAAGTTGATCATTTGATAGCGCAATATAAAGCTCCTCATGTTCAGATTATAGATGCCTTTATCACACGTATGTTGTATCATTTGATCAGATCACAGGCAATCATAAGTGAGGAAATTAATGATAGAGTTATTGTGTTATCAAAGTCGGTGAATGAGGCCAGATCTCATATTGATAATACCCATGAAGTAATCGAATTTATAAATAAAATATCTCAGCAGACTAATCTTTTAGGATTGAATGCCGCTATCGAAGCGGCGCGGGCGGGTGAGCATGGCCGAGGTTTTGCAGTGGTGGCGAGTGAAGTTCGCAAACTATCAGAAGATAGTGTAGAAGCAACCAAAAAGATTAATACCATTTTAGGCAATATCGAGACATCCATGCAGACGATTGTTACGGGGATCGAGCAAACTGCTACTGTTGCCGAACGACATTTAAAGAATGAATTGATTATTGGTAAAAAAGTATAACTTATGGAATGGTAAGTGATATTGTTGGTTTGAATCTAGCAGTAGTGTTAGTAGCATGTTGCGTGCTTTTTACAATTCCATTAACAATACCTCTTAAAGGGAAGTTGGTTCACTAAAAGCTCCGTCGTTTCCATATTCTTCGGAACAACGACGGAGCTTTTGTTTTTAGGACTTAGAATATTTAGCTATTGAAAATTTTCTTGTTGATTACTGGCGCTAGTACTAGTGGTGCTAGATGTGGAATTTAATTGATTTTGAGCTGAAACACCAAGACGGCTATTCAGTTGGCTAATGTGCTGGTCCATATCTTGTGACATCTGGTTAAACATTTGTTTAGCGGTTTGATCATCTGTTGATTGAGAAAATGTTGCGTAAGTACCTTTAGCTGATTCTGCTGCAGCTAGCGCTTTTTCCAAATCTTTTTTTACGGTCATTCTGATTCCTCCTTCTATGATAATCCTGTATTATTATTTACAGTTTAGTCTACTTTATATGAGGATTTTAATGGAATTTTCATAAGTAAAGATTCAGTGTGGTAACTAAGTTTGTAATTTTTACAATCATGCTTATGCATAGCAATATTATATCTTAAAACAAAAGCTCCGTCGTTTCCATATTCTTCGGAATAACGACGGAGCTTTTGTTTTTCTTTGTTTCTGCGGTAATCGTTCTTTCGGTCTGCCCATATCGATGACACTTTGAGTTCAGGAGTCATTGCACGATTGGGTTTGCCTGCGATTTTTAGACTGTTAGGGTTAATGGTTCCACACTTAATGATAGACATTTATGCACCTTCTTTCATATTTCAATCCATTATAGCGTAATCTTGGTATAGATTCAATGATTTTCAGTTATTGGTAAAAGTATGATGTATCAGACTAAAAGGCAAAAATGGACTTGTTGTATGATAGGTGATGCATTACAAAGATTTCCTTGTATTAACACTTATGATAATTTAAAATTGACATCATAAGGTAATCGCCACTGATAATCCTAGGAGATGAAGAGGTTGTTTGAAAAAATATACATCTTTTTTATGACAGGTACAGGTAATTCATATAAGGTAGCAGAATGGTTTGCTGAAGTAGCAACGTTACTTGGTTTACAAACTAAGATGCAACGAATAAAGACTGACAAGCTGTTGATAGAGGCAGATGAGAATAGAATGTGTGTATTTACCATGCCTACCCACGGTTTTACGGCTCCATGGTTAATGATAAAACAAATGGTACATCTTCCAAGAGGGAATGGCATGTCTGCTGTTGTGCTAGCTTCACGTGCTGGTACTCGCATCAAAGGTGTTTCGCTCCCTGGAATGGAGGGGACTGCTGGTTATATAGTTGCGTGTTTATTATTGATAAAGGGATATAAAGTACGCGGTGTTATGGGGATCGATATGCCTAGTAATTGGACTGCCGTTCATTGGGGATTAAGTAAGGAAAATACTGAATTTATCATTGCGGCTGCAGAGCCTAAAGTCAAGCACTTTGCTAAAGTGGTTTTAGCAGGGCAAGTATATTTTGATGGTGTGGTTCCATTGTTAGTCGGCTTATGGTTAGCTCCCATTTCTTTTATGTATCTGATTATGGCACAATTGCTTCTCTCAAAATTATTCTTTGCTTCAGACAGGTGTATTGGGTGTGGGGTATGTGTTACTTCTTGTCCTAAACATGCAATTATTATGAAGGGGATAAGAAAAAAACGTCCATATTGGACCTATTCTTGTGACAGTTGCATGGCTTGTATGAATTACTGCCCGCATAACGCGGTAGAAGTAAGTCCGCTGCTGGCACTTCTTTTTTATTATCTTACGACGGTGCCTATTTCAACATATGTATTGCATCACATTGTAACGGTTCCTAATACTTGGTTTCCTATAAAGTGGGAGTTTATTATACAATATGTTTATATATTGACGAGTGTTTTCCTTGTATATTTACTGTTACATACTACCTTAGGGTGGAGACTATTTAGTGTAATTTTACGTCGACTTTCTCATACTCATTATTTTCGCAGATATCATGCTCCAGATGTAACAGTAAGGAAATTAAATGAAAAATAATATAAAACATCATGATTAGGAGGTTATCATGTCACATTTTACAGTTCCTTTTACTCCATTACGAGAGCGGCTTGCAATTGAAAAACCAGAGCTATTAGTAGGGTTAGATCGATTGCACTCCATGATGGGTGAGGCAGATTTTGAGAAATATATTAATTCTTTAAATAGCTTGAAAAAAAGTGATGATCTGCTATTACTGATAACAAGAAAGACCATGCATTATTCAATTATTCAACAGCAGTTTATTTCCATGTTAAAAGAAAGCTTTGATGTGAAGAGCGTAAGGGTCATTAGTCAAGGGTAGTGATGGGGCTAGAGGTGTTTTTAGTGGGGAATTTGCTTTGGATTGAGAATGAGAGTAATGAGATAAAAATGATAATTCTTATTAACTAATGTAATAAAGGATGTACATGATATGAAGATACCATATGTTCTATTTAAAAGATTATTACAAAAATGTCCTAATCGCAGGCCACATCAGCCAATTCCTGTGGAAAAATTAAATTTGGATGCGGAAAAACCATCCTGTGTGATCCGATTTTTTCGAATCTTTCTTGGTTTTTCTCTATATTTACAGGAAAACGTTTTACAGAACAATTGCCGCTTGTACCGCATGAATTTCCAGAATTTGATGTTGTTCTTTTGTCTCATGATCATTATGATCATATGGATTATCGTTCTATTATGGCAATCAAAGATAAAGTGCAGAGGTTTTGTGTGCCATGTGGTGTTGGCACTCGGCTTAGACAATGGGGAATTACTCATGAAAAGATTACAGAATTGTCATATGGCGAGAAATTGTGCGATGCTGATTTGGCATTTACTTGCACGCCAAAATCAGCATTTTTCAGCTAGGGAAGGTAATTTGTTTAAAAGTTACTTTTTAGTTTAGGATTAATCGCGGTGAACCGTATCACCTCTAACGGCTAAAAGTGCTTTGAGACCTTGTATAATCTGATGTCTGAGGTTTTTGTGGAAAGTGTGGATAATGTGGATAACTCAAGATGATGGTGACTATAATAAAATTAAAGTGTATTTATTATAGTCTTTTGACAATGAAAATTTTGTAAGCCCAAGTGAGTTTTTAATGCTCGCTTGGGCTTAATGGATTTTAAAGTAGAGGAACTATTGATGGCGGATATTGCAAAAAGTGATAAAGGATGAGGTGATATTTTTTGAGGAATAACAGTATAAATATTTAGTGCGTGAAGAATTAGATAACTCAAACTTCGCATATTAAAAAGTGCCTATGCACCTTGAAAATTCAATAAA
>CAXYVG010000105.1:0-11380 GCA_964292325.1 uncultured bacterium
ATTCGGATCAGGCTTTACATTGGTATCGGTTTTATTGGTTTGCTCGGTTGGCTTTGGAGTAGTAACAGGAGTTTTATTTGCATTGGGATCAGGCTTTACATTAGTAGTTGTTTTATTAAGTTCTTGAGTGGGTTTTATGGTAGAGGCTGGCGTTTTATTCGCATTAGGGCTCGAAACTGGTGATGTAGTAGAATTGAAATTGATTTGAGTGGCGGATTGATTTGTTTTTCCCATTTGCTGCGAAGTCGTAGCGGATGTATTCATTGCACTAGAACTAGCTGATGCATGAGTGATGCTGGGCATTCCTGGTAACATAGCTGTTGATAAGATCGTTGCTGCCGCGACGATGCCAGCAAGATTTTTATATTTGCGTTTAATACGATCAAGCTGTTTATGTCGAATTTTATGTGTCATGTTCGTGATCCTCCTTTATGATGTTCGCACTTATAGTATTTGTTTCTTATGAAAAAAATATATAAACTATCATCAAAAAAAGAGGCAACATTATATTTATTATTGATATATCGCAGGATATGGATAGGCAGATAACGAAATCCTAGCTATAGCAATCGTCATTTGGAGGATGCGCAGTGAAAAATATGAGATTAACGATAGGCGATAAATGGCTTATCGGGATACTTTTAGTTTTATCTATTACAGGAATTTCTTTTAGTTTTATCCTTTTTCCCGTTCAGGGGAATGTAATTGCCGAAATTAGTGTTGATAGTAAACTGATTAAGACAATACCACTTCGGAAAGGATATCATGAAGAAATTCGTATTGGTGGTGAAACCGAATATGCAGTGATTGAAGTACAAGATGAAAAAATACGAATTAGGCAAGATGATTCACCACGCCAAATCGGTGTGCAAACGGGATGGATTAGTAGTCCTCCACAGCAAATTGTCAATTTGCCATATCGTATTGTCATTCATCTTGTATCAAGTGAAAATATTGATGTTGATGATATTGCCCGCTAAATAGGTGAGGGGTTGAATATTTAACTCAATCATTGTATGATACCATTTATATAAGTAGTCATTGGGAGGTAAATTATGCAGTTGTTGAAGGATAAAATTCAGAAAGAAGGGGTGGTGATACGCGATTCTCTACTAAAGGTCGATTCTTTTTTAAATCATCAAATGGACCCACAATTGATGATGAAATTAGGGGAAGAATTTGCTCTTCGGTTTAAAAATAATAACGTTACCAAAATTCTTACGATTGAATCTTCAGGTATTGCTGTTGCAATCATGGTAGGATTTGTTCTTCAGGTGCCAGTTGTTTTTGCCCGCAAGAAAAAATCGGCTGTAGGTAATGATGATGTATATAATACTACCGTATACTCGTTTACGAAAAAAGAAAGCAACTATGTGACGGTTTCCAAAGAATTATTGGCAGAAGGAGAAAATATCCTGATCGTTGATGATTTTTTAGCCAATGGTGAAGCTGCCTTGGGATTGACCAATATTGTACAGCAAGCAGGTGCTACTGTTGTAGGAATTGGTATTGTCATTGAAAAGAGTTTTCAACCAGGTGCGGAAAAACTAAAAAAAGCTGGTTATCAGGTAGAATCTTTAGTGCGTATCCAGTCTTTTTCAAATGGACAAGTGCATTATGTATGATGTGATATTATTTGATTTGGATGGGACTTTAACAGATCCCAAGCCTGGTATCACAAAATCAGTACAGTATGCTCTTTCTAAAATGGATATTGTAGAAGAAGATATAGAAAAACTCACCCCTTTTATTGGCCCTCCTTTGAAAGCTTCTTTCAAGGAGTTTTACAATATGAGTGATGAGCAGGCTACGCAGGCTATTGTGTATTATAGAGAACGCTTTTCTACTGTTGGCTTATATGAAAATATGGTTTATGTTGGAATGCAAGAGCTGCTAGAAGAATTACAAAATAGAGGGAAGAAACTATATGTTGCTACGTCAAAACCGTCTGTATTTGCGATAAAAATACTAGAACATTTTAGGCTCATTCATTTTTTTCAAGCTGTGATCGGTAGTGAACTTGATGGGACGCGAGTAGAAAAAACAGAAGTCATCAAGTTTGTATTGTCAACGATCGAAGATCGTAGTCGTATCGTTATGATTGGCGATCGAAAATATGATATAATGGGAGCCCGCGAAAATCAAATTGATGCAATTGGTGTTGCCTATGGATACGGTAGTTATGAGGAGTTAGAAACGGCAAAACCTAATTATATCGTAAACACGGTATCGGAATTAAGAGCCGTTTTATGCAAAAAATAATATAAGGGTTCAGGTTTTCTTTATTCATATCAATGAATGAGAAAACCTGAACCCTATTTTTAATACAATTCACCTCGAAGGCGAGCGGTTTCTGCCTGGCTTTCAGAATAATACCAGCGTGTAGATTTACCAATAATACAACGCATAGCATCAAGCTTCCCTTCAATAGCCATTTGTCTCATTTTTTTTAGGTCAAAACCATTCGAAGAATAATAATTGGCAGAAATAAATCCTTGATTATTTAGTTTTTTGCGATACTGACTAACATCTCTACTATCTAGTTGGACTTGCCAAATCGACATAAAATATCCCAGCCTTTCGCCATGTGCTTTTTTTTTGAATTGTTTATAATATATAATTTGATTATATACCTATTTGCTTAGAATTGGCTATAGTTTTTTTTGGAAAAAGTGTAATAAAATTTACTTTTCGTTACACTGACGGTAGTTTTATAGTGAAAATCGTCCCTTTGTTTACAGTACTTTGTACTTCGATATGTCCATTATGCATTTCTACAATAAACTTAACAATTGCGAGCCCAAGGCCTGTACCACCAGCATTACGTGATCTCGCTTTGTCTACTCGATAGAAACGGTCGAAAATAAGTGGTAAGTCGGCGGGGGGAATTCCGATTCCGGAATCTTCCACGAGTAGTATTACATCCTTATTTTCTTGATAGCATTTTAATTTTACGGTGCCGGATGGAAGGGTATATTTAATACTATTGTCTACTAGGTTAATAAGGACTTGCTTGAGCCAGTCTGGATTGGCCATGATACAAATAGGATTAGAAGGAGCATCGATGTTTAGACGAATCTGTTTCTCATTTGCATTGATGGTAAGAGAGTTCTTTACTACATGAAGCAATGGAATTAAGTCGGTTGTTTCTAGTTTGACTTGTTGCCGATATTCTTGTGAGTTTAGTTTAGCTAATTGGAGAAGTTCATTCACTAAGCGTTGCATTCGCTTCGCTTCGTTATGAATAATGTTTACAAACTTAACGCTAAGTTCTGCGTCTTCGATTGCCCCATCTAGTAATGTTTCGGCAAAGCCTTTGATTGCTGTAAGAGGAGTAGCCAGTTCATGAGAGGCATTGGCCACAAAATCGGCTTGGCGCTCATGTATATCTTGGAGGGTTGTAATATCATGAAATACAGTTAAGACGCCAGTAATATCATTTTCTGTAGCCGTGATCGGAGCTAAAAAAACTTGGAAGACTTTTTTACTACCATGAATATTTGTTTTAAGATAGATGGTCGTATCTTTTTCGTTGGCAATCGTTTCGTGTATGGAGCGATCTAACTGACTGTTGCCTATAGCTTGCATATTATGTTGATTGAGTACGGAATCTTTCATGTCAAAAATATCGAGGGCCTTTTTGTTAGCAGTGGTCAATCGTCCATACCGATCTAAGAGTATGACTGCGTTGTCCATGTGTTCGAGTATCAGAGAGAGTTTTTGAGTTTCAGCAATGGATTCATTTATTTTATCATCCAAATTGGATGCTAGATGGTTAAGAGTGTGAGCTAGTAGTTCTAATTCATCTCCAGTTCGTATATGCAATCGATGCTTTAGATCGCCATTGCCTATCTGGCGGGCAGCAGTGGTTATTTCTTCTAAAGGGGCCGTATATTTTTGGGCTAAGCGTATACTAAGGGCGATGGCTAGTAATGAAATGAGAAAAGTGGAGATCAGGAGAGTGGATTTTATGTTGCGGAATCCTGCATCAACGGCAGCGAGGGTGCTGGCAATTCGTACCGTTCCTACTTCCTCACTCTGGCGCCATATCGGAATGGCTACATAGAGCATATTTTGATTGATCGTAGTGCTGTAGCGAGTGGAATTGCCGACGGATCCTGTCATAGCTAATACTATTTCTGGTCGTTCTAGATGGTTTTCCATTAGGTATGGATTTTCCCAAGAATCAGCGATAACAACACCATTTCTATCAATGACTGTTATTCTAAGATCGTTTTTAGTCGCGAGTTCTTTGACCCGATGATCAATACTGGCTTTTTCTAGTGGGTTATTCATATAGTCTTCCAAAAATTGTTCAGTAACTCGAGCGTGGCTGAGTAGACTCGAGGTTAGTATTTCTATATTGTGTTGGTAAAAGAACCATAACAAATAGGTACTTAATAATGACATCGTTAATACAATTAATACAAGGTATGTAACGATGAGTCTAGATTTGATATTCCATTTAAACATAATGATCCTCCCATAGCATCCTATAAGCAAAGCATATAATAAAATAATAAAAGTATCCACCATTTAATTTTAAAATGGTGGATATTAACAATAAATTAACATTAGCTTTTTATTGGATCTTTTTTTGCTAGTAATTGCGAATAATATTCGAGAATTTCCCTACGACGAATGATGCCAATAAAAATATTACTATCATCTACTACTGGCACAAAGTTTTGTGCGATAGCCAAAGAAAGTAAATCTTCCATTTCGGAATTAATTCGTACTGGCTTAGCGGTCATTCGTCGAGAAATATCTTTCAGTTTAACCTGCTCTGTATCGGCAAAGGTTAAGCCGGGTGTGTTTTTGATTTTCCACAATAAATCCCCTTCGGTAATTGCTCCAGCATATTTGCCATGTTCATCAATAATTGGAATTGCAGTATAGCGGTGATACTCCATTTTTTCAAGTGCCTGTCGCATCGTACAATTAAGCGGTAAATAAACGATTTCACTTTTGGAGATAAGAAAAAAAGCTATGTTCATTAAAGAGAACCTCCAGTAATATTTACACTATATATTAAAATTCTATATTTCCATTCGATAATCCTTTCAATAAATTACCGTTTTGTTTATATTAGTGCAATAAAGGGACTGTAGTAGCTTGTCTGCTTACATAAATACTCGAAATGTATTAAACAGTATTAAAACAGTTAAAATAGACATTGTGAGCTATAGTAAATGTAGAAAATTAACATAATCATAACAATGTCTTAACACATGAAAATGAAGATCGTTCTACAATATAACTATAGTAAAAAACGTAGGAGGTCTATGATATGAAAATTTCCCCGAAACATAAAATACTTGCAACGGCTATGGCGTTATTACTTGGTGCTAGCCTAATTGCTGGTTGTGGCGGTAACAAAGAGGCAGGAAAAACAGGTGACGTACAAGGAACAGTCACTGCATCTGGTTCTACAGCATTACTTCCTTTATTGAAGCCTGCACAAGAAGAATTCCAAAAGAAAAATGCAAAGGCTACTGTGACGATTGCAGGTGGTGGTTCATTCACTGGTTTGAATCAAGTTTCAGCTGGCTCGGTCAATATAGGTAACTCCGATGTTGCACTGACTGACGAATACAAAGATAAAGGTCTTGTGGATCATCAAGTAGCAGTTGCACCGTTTGTGTTCATCGCCAACCAAGATGTAAGTGTTGATAGCTTGACTCAACAACAATATGTAGATATTCTGACTGGTAAAATTACCAACTGGAAAGAAGTTGGCGGTAAAGATCAAAAAATTACTTTGATTCACCGTTCGAAATCTTCTGGATCACGTGCGACCATTGCCGCTGTAGTATTGAAAGGTGCCGCATTTACTGATAATGCGATTATCCAAGATTCTAATGGTGCAGTTCGTACCGCAATTTCTAGTACACCGGGTTCAATTGGTTATGTTGATGCTGCATATGCTGATACTACTGTAAAATCAATTGCTTTTAATGGCGAGAAATACTCCGCTGATGCTGTAATTAATGGCAAATATCCTGTATATGCTTATGAACATATGTTTACAAAAGGCGAAGCTACTGGCGCAGTGAAAGCTTTCATCGACTATGTAATGAGTAAAGATTTCCAAGAAACTTATGTTGAGAAAAATGGCTTCGTACCAATGACAAAAATGAAAAAATAATTGAGAAATTCATAGGAATCAACGTAAAAGGTCATGTTAATATCATGACCTTTTATTGTCGAATCCAAAAAAGATGGTGCTATGTAAGGGGGAGAAATATCATACATGTTTAAGAAAAGACTGAAGACAATGCTGCAGAAAATGCAGTCTATTTCTCCATTAATAACAAATTTACATAAAATGAAATCTCTTTTGTCATTATCAACAATTTTGCAGAGATTTTCTTTGCGGCGACTAGTAAGAAGGAAAACTTGGTCATCTCTTGTGACGCAGGCAACGCTCCTGATTATTTTGACATGTATTATACCTCTTAGTATTGTGGGGTGGTATTTTACAACGCAAACAATGGAAAGTCTGACACAGGCTGCTATTGAAAAAAATAATAAAGTAGCGGATCGAATTGCTAGCGATATTGGGATCGTAATTCAATCTAAGAAAAATTTCTTAATGGTTACTAGTGCTAATAATGAAATTCGTGAAATGCAAAAAGATGCAGTGGTAAAATATCTGACTCAAGTAAAACCGTATTATAGTGGGAATGAGACATTATTTGTAGCACAAATGGATGGCAATCAAATAGGGCGAACGGATCAGGCAAATTTGGTTAATATTGCAGAGCGAGAGTATTTTCAGAAAGCTCTGCAGGGAAAGGTTGCAGTTTCTGATCCTTTATATAGTAAAGTTACGAAGCAATTAGCGACGGTTCTTTCGGTTCCTATTTATGGAGACGATAATAAGATAAAAGGAATATTGGGCGCTGATTTACCTCTGCAGAATATAAATGTTATAGTGGAGCAACTGCTATCACAAAACCCTGGATATTCAGTGACTATTATCAATAAAGATCGAGTTCCTTTATTCTATCAAGGCGATTCATCATCGGTTACCGAGTCTAAACCATTAAGCGATGGATATTATCAAGAGGCTGTTGAAAAACAAACAGGTACAACAGTTGGAATATCTCGTGACCAAGAAGTTTTTATATCGTATAGACCCATTGGCGATACAGGTTGGCTAGCAGTATCAGCTTATCCTAAGCAAGTAGCACTACAATCAGCCTATGACATGGTGGAAAATAGTATGATCGTTACGTTGGGGATCATTGCGATATTTATTGTGATCGGGGTGTTCGTTACCCGCAAGGCTCTATCTCCTCTTGAAGAACTAGCCAATGGTGTGGAAATTGTTGCCCAAGGAGATTTAACTTATATTATTACCAATCATAGACGTGATGAAGTAGGTCATGTAGCCAGTGCTTTTAATGCTATGACTTCTAGTTTGCGGGAAATTGTTCATTCGGTAAAACAATCATCTACTCTTGTACTCGAAGCAACAGATACGGTTGCTGCTACATCTGAGCAATCACGGGGAGGGAGTATTCAAGTCGCGCAATCGGTTGAAGCCATTGCGGCACAAATTACGGAACAGGAAAAAGATACAAAAAAAACCGAAGAACTTTTGGAAAAATTAGTGGGTATTTCAGTGAATGTTTCAGACCGTACCGGGCAGGTAGCAGTTGCTAGTGATCAGTGTTCGTTAGCAGCAAGTCAAGGACAAAAGGTAATCAATAATACCGTTCTTAAGATGCAGGAGATAAAAAATCTCGTTACGAATACGGCGGGCACCGTTGGGGTGCTCGGGGATAGCACGAAAGAAATCGGGAGCATCTCAAGTATGATTACCGAAATTGCAAAACAAACAAATCTTTTGGCATTGAATGCAGCAATTGAGGCAGCTCGGGCTGGAGAGGCAGGACGAGGATTTGCAGTAGTTGCAGATGAAGTGCGCAAGTTAGCCGAGGAATCAGCTCGTGCTTCGATAGCCATTTCAACTATGATTACGACCATTCAAACACAAACTAGCGGTTCGGTTATCGCTATGAGGAAGAGTGTTGAGCAGGTAGAGCAGGGAGTAGAATTGGTTCAAACGAGCGGTAATACTTTTGAAAAAATTACCGAAGCGGTTCAGCAGGTTCAACTGCAAGCCAATACGATTACAGTTGAAACACAACGGCAGGTTGAGTTATGTCAAAAAGCAATGCAAGCTTTAACTAGTATTAGCATTTTAGCCACTAGTAATACGAGTGGTGCACATGAAATTGCTGCTGTGTGCCAACAACAAGCAAGTGCATCTCAGGAAATTACTTTTTCTATTGAAAAACTTCATGCTATGTCGTATAAATTAGAAGATATAGTATCGCAGTTTACAGTTTAATAAGTAAATAAAAAAATGCGCCTTTATAGGCGCATTTTTTTACGGAATCAAGTCATATTATGCTTGAACTGGAAAGAAAAAGGCGTGAATCGCATTCACAGCTTCTTTTACTTTATCGGCTTGAATGATACAAGAAATACTAATTTCTGATGTACTAATTACTTCAATATTAATTCCTGCATCAGACAAGGAGCCAAACATGTTCGCTGCAATACCAGGATTGCCAAGCATTCCTGCCCCAACGATGGAGACTTTAGCTACATTATAGTCAATTAATATGCCGAAAACTTGCATTTCATTACCAAGTTCTTCAACGATTGTTTTTGCTTGCGTTAAATCTTCTTGGGCAACGGTAAATACCATATCGATAATATTTTTATCAGTATTGCGAATACTTTGTACGATCATATCAACATCAACATTGGCTTTTGCTAAAGATGAGAAAATTTTGTAGGCAACACCTGGACGATCTGGTAAACCTAACATGGCAATTTTAGCAACATTTGTATCGTGGGTAACACCTCTGATAATAAATTCTTTTTCTTCCACTGTATATGCCTCCCTTATAAATGTACCCGTATCTTGGGTAAATGTTGAACGTACATGGATGGGTACACCATAATGTTTACCCATTTCTACAGAGCGAGGTTGCATGACACCTGCACCTAAACGTGCCATTTCTAGCATTTCATTATACGTAATTTCTTTCATACGGCGAGCGTCTTTGACTACTCGCGGATCTGCTGAATATACGCCATCAACATCTGTAAAAATTTCGCAAGCATCTGCTTTTAATGCCCCTGCTAAAGCTACCGCAGAAGTATCAGAACCGCCTCGTCCTAATGTAAGAATGTCTCCCTCTATACTGGAACCTTGGAAACCGGCGACTACTACAATTTTACCCTTTTCTAATTCATCTAGTACCCGCTTAGGGTCAATATTAAGAATTTTACCTTTCGTGTAGGTATCATTTGTCTTAATACCTGCTTGCCAGCCGGTAAACGAAATCGCAGGGTGTCCCAATTTGTTAAAAGTCATTGCCAGTAGAGCAATTGTTGTTTGTTCACCTGTAGATAATAGCATATCCATTTCACGAGCATACTGATATGGCTCTCCCACTAAGGACTTAGCTAATGTTATTAAATCGTCGGTAGTATCTCCCATGGCAGATACCACAACGACAATCTTATCTTTAGAATCCTTTTCACGCAGCACTCTTTCTGCGACTGCCATAATTTTTTCTGGTGTAGCTACGGAGCTTCCACCGAATTTTTTTACAATTAAAGACATTCCAATCCTCCTTTAGCCCAGTTGCTACTGGGAATATAATATAGTATTCTTCCTAAAAACACAAAACCCTCCTAAGAATGGACAATAAATATTATTATTACAAAAAAATATTATAAATGAAAGGTATTTCTTGATTTCTTGATTTTCTTATAACTTTACAGCGTTATATATTTGGTATAGATGCTAAATTATGTTATGATGCTGGAGGAGAGAACTTGTAAAAAAATATAGTATGTAATGTGTAGCAGATGATATGCAACATAAAAAATGGGGGTCTATGAATGAATGGTTATACTTGGGCAATTATACTGTATGCATTGTTATTAGTCGGTGTTGGGTTTATTATTACGAAAAGAGTACAGGGGGCCGCAGATTTTTTTGTTGGTGGTCGTAAGTTTGGACCAGCATTGCTGTTTATTACGATGGTTGCTCCCAATATTGGTGCGGGATCAACGGTTGGTGTCGCTGGTTTGGGATTTAAAGTAGGAATATCTGCTGCTTGGTGGATTATAGCATCATCGGTAGGTACTTTTATTTTAGCATTCATTGTTGGACCAGCCATTTGGCAATTGGCTAAAAAACATGATTTTTATACATTAGGGGATTATTTAGATTACAGATACAATCGGAATTTTCGTGGCTTCATATCTTTGATGATGGCAATTGGTACAGTTGCCATTTTTGCTGGTCAATTAATGGGAATTGCATGGATTTTATCTGCAGTAGCAGGAATCTCGAAAACCATGGGTATTTTAATTGGGGCTGTAGTGGTTATCTTATATTTTGGTGCTGGTGGTTTACTGGCGGCTGCTTATGTCAATATTATTGAAGCTGGTGTTAAATTAATAGGATTCGTGATTGCTGTTCCCTTTGTTCTTAGTTTTGTTGGCGGATGGAGTGGTCTTGAAGAAAAAGTTATCGTCAATATGGGCGATGCAGTAAAGGCTGCCAGTTATTTTAGTTTTGATGGTGCAGGAATGAGCACTATTATCGGATTCTTTTTAATGTTAACACCATCTTTTTTTATTTCTCCTGGTCTAATTGGTAAAGTATATGGTGCAAAAGATAAAAAAACGGTTATCATCGGTACTTGTCTGTGTGGAGTGGTTATGTTAGCTTTTGCTGTAATACCTGCTTTTCTTGGGATGGCAGCAGCATCCATTATGCCAAATCTGACAGAACGGGAACTCGCGCTACCGATCGTTATGAAAGAATGTATGCCTTTTTGGGCATCTGCTTTAGCGCTCGCCGCAATTTTCTCTGCGGAAGTAAGTGCTGCGGATGCGGTTTTATATATGATTACTTCATCTTTTACAAAAGATTTATATAAAGCGTTTATTAAACCCGATATTTCCGATGCAATGCTGCTGAAAGCTGGCAGAATTGTTGCAGTAGTAGCGGGAATACTCGGAGTCTGTATGGCAATTGTTTTGCCTAATATTATTACGGCATTATCCATTTTTTATTCATTAATGTCGGTTTCATTAACAGCACCGTTGCTCTTTGGACTATTTTCTAAACGGCCTAGCACTACAGCGGCTTTTATTTCCGCATTGATAGGGATAGTCGTAGCTGTTTTTCTACAGTTTGGTAATGGTGGTAAAGGACTGGGGATGCTCAATGGGCAGTCAACGGCGATTGTATTGACAATCTTGATTATGATTTTTATGATGTATGTATTTCCTGCGAACAAGAAAAATAGTAATTTATAAACTATGTATGATGTAT
>CAXYVG010000106.1:0-11297 GCA_964292325.1 uncultured bacterium
CCTTTATAGAATAAGGAATTTACGCTACTATTTTTTATTGATGCGAAACCTCTGCCATCGCTATATTTTCCCATAATTTCTTCATATCTACACCTATATGGTAGGCTCATGGTAAGCCTATTGATAGGAAAGGGGTCTTTTATCATTGACATGTAAAATTAACAATACTATAATGAACGTTAGTAGTAATTGTCTTTGTACAAGGTACAAGGCCCCAGCGAAAGGTCATGTTGACAACCTTCTGCTAGGGGTTATTTCGTTTATATAGGAGAGATGCATTGTGTTAAAAGAATTTTCTTTTGATTATGGAAATGGCAAAGCAACTACCATGCTGCCAGAAGAACGTATTATAAATATAGTCGAGGGCAAACCAGTTGCCCCTATCGCCGATGTAGATGCCGCGATTCAAGAAGCTTTAATGAATCCAATTGGTACACTGCCGTTAGACCAGGTAGTACAGCCCGGTGATAAAGTTATGATTATCGGTAGTGATATTACTCGTAAATGGATCCGTCATGATTTATTTTTACCACCTTTATTGAATGCACTCAACAAGGCTGGCATACCCGATCGTGATATTTCACTAATTGTAGCACTCGGTGCTCACCGCGCTCATACTGCTGAAGATAACCTACTTACCTTTGGACAGGAAGTCATCAATCGTATTACGATTTTACAAAGTCAAGCAACCCAATTGGATCAATTTGTCAGCGTTGGCAAAACTTCGGATGGTATCAATGTATGTCTTAATCAACATGTAGTGAATGCTGATAAAGTCATCTTAACGGGTGGTATTGTTCATCACTTGATGGCAGGTTTTGGTGGCGGTCGTAAATCCATCATGCCTGGTGTTTCTTCTTACGAGACCATTCAGGCCAATCATAGACATTGTCTACATCACGAAGTAGGTAAAGGAGTGAACCCTGAATGCCTTGCTGGCAAACTTGAAAAAAACCCGATGCACGAAAATATGCTTGAAATGCTTGAGCTACTAAAACCAGCATTTTTACTTAACGCCGTATTAACACCAGATGGTCAATTTGCTCGTTTCGTTGCTGGTCATTGGCATGATGCTTGGCTGGATGGTTGTAAAACTGCCCAAGATATCTTTGGTGTGCCAATTAGCGGTAAAGCAGATTTAGTCATTGCCTCTGCGGGCGGGTTCCCAAAAGATATTAACTTATATCAAGGATTTAAATCCATTGGGAATACTTTTTCGGCCGCTAAACCTGATGGTGTGATCATCCTTTTGCTAGAATGCCGTGAGATTATGGATCCACCTGATTTTAGCGATTGGTTTAACTATGAATCATGCTATGAACAAGAAGTAGCACTACGAAATGCATTTACTGTACCTGGTTTTATCGCCCTGAAGCTAGTATCTATGGCAAGCGAGATTCCTCATATCATTGTTACTCTACCACAAAATAAAGAGTTCATCGAAAAAACAGGTATGATTGCTGCAACTAGCTTAGAAGAAGCCCTCAAAATTGCTGAGGAAAAATTAGGTCGTAAAGATTACACAATTACTCTGATGCCCCACGCCGCCAATACGGTACCAATCGAACGAGTATAATGATCACAAAAAAACAGAGGCTCCTTTCTCTAAAAAAGGTAGCCTCTGTTTTTTTGTCCATTTTATTGCAAATATTTTTCCAATAGGTATTTTTCCATCTTGCGATGTGGTCCGGCAAAGGAAAGAGTCTCCCACTCTCGCCAATGTATCCAGTGAAGGTTTTTCCCTAGCGGCACATCCCTGCCTTCTTTTATTATACAATTGTAAAAAGAAAGATCCCATTGCCTATGACTAAAAGTATGTGTGCATTGTAATAATAAACTTTCTAGCTGCACCTCTTGGTTCGTATCATGTAGTAGTCCCTGACAAAATGCATCCATAGCCTCTTCTTCTTGTATTTCTAACATCGGAAATTCCCACATTCCCGCTAACAGTCCTTTATCTGGTCTTTTCCGCAATAAAAATAGCCCATCCTTTTGCATCACTGCTGCTAACAAGCGTACAAATAGCGGTGGTTTTTTCTTTTTTTTCGTAGGTAACGTCCCTTGTAAACCTTTTGCCTTCGCATCGCAGCATTCTTGTAAAGGACAGCTCTCACAACGCGGTGTTTTGGGTATACAAATCATGGCGCCCAAATCCATGAGCGCTTGATTAAAGTCGCCCGGACGATTCTGTGCGATTTCCTGATCTACGAGTTCTTTAACTATGCGTTTGGTTTTCGGTAACGAGATGTCCTCTTCTATACAAAATAAGCGGCTAAACACGCGAAGAACATTCCCATCAATCGCGGCTTCTTTTTTATTATAAGCAATACTTAAAATAGCACCTGCCGTGTAATCACCAATGCCAGACAATGCTATCATTTCTTTTTTTGTATCCGGAACCTTGCCTCCATATGATTCACTGACTTCTCGCACACCTTGCAGCAGATTACGAGCCCGGGAATAATAACCTAACCCTTGCCAATATTGAGTGACTTCCTCTTCATCAGAGACTGCTAAACTCTGCAACGTCGGGAACCGATTCATCCACTTTTTGAAGTAAGGCTTAACAGCTTCCACTCGCGTTTGTTGTAACATAATCTCAGAAACCCAAACTTTATAAGGATCTTTATCTCTTCTCCATGGTAAATCGCGCTTATTCTCTTCATACCATGCTAATAATTGCTCAGCTATTGTCATAATGTTCTCCTCATTTCGACTCTACACGTAGTGTATCGGTTGATCATAGCGTTCGTCAAGGCCAAATATCATGTTTAAATCATTAACTTGTGGGAAAACTATATGTATGAGGTGATACAATGAGTGAAAAACATCCTGACCGTACCAAAGAGTGGCATCAGCAGCAAGAAGCATTAAAGAATCCAAAAGCGCCTCCAAAAACGCCTCCTAAAAAAGATACAAGTGAAGAAAAGCCAGATCAATAGATAGACAATATTAAATGTGAGCATCGATCTATAAATGCCTATTCTGAGAAAACTAGAGTCTATAAAAATAAGACTCTAGTTTTCTCCTGTTTGTAAACAAAATAATCGTGGCTCCTTATTAGCCTGTAAGTAACTGCTCGCCACGCTGTATAAAGTCCAATTCCCTATTATGGACTACCCTTTTAAATACATCCACAATCTCTGGATCAAACTGACTTCCACGGCAACGTTCTATTTCCCTCATTGCCTCACTAATGTTCAATGGTATTCGATAACTTCTAGTTGATATCATCGCATCAAAAGCATCAGCTACTGAAACAATTCTAGCTCCTAATGAAATTTCTGTACCACATAGTTGATCAGGATAACCTTTTCCATCAAAACGTTCATGATGATGACGCACAATATCAACAACTGGTCGAAAAACCTTAACTTTACTTACAATCTCTCCTCCAATCTCAGGGTGCTGGCGAATAATTGCAAATTCACTCTCCGTTAACTTCCCAGGTTTATTTAAAATAGCGTCAGGAATACCAATCTTTCCAATATCATGTAAATGGGCTCCAATATGTATTCTCTGTTGCTCTATCAATGGCAATTCTATACTTTTTGCTATTATTAAAGAAAACTCGGCTACGCGCTCAGAATGACCATGCGTATGAGCATTTTTAGCCTCTAAAGCCTTAGATAGGGAATCAACCATATCATGTAAATCATCTAAAGTAATTTTATCTAGCACATCTATCATCCTTTCTAACCTTACCATCTAAGCTGCCTTGATAATGGAGTGAGTATCAGTATCATAAATAGATACACTATTTCTCCCATTATGCTTCGAATGATAAAGAGCCTGATCAGCATAATTATATATTTTTTCTCTTTCAAAGCAACAAATTGATTGAAAAAGTGTACAAACACCAATTGAAACAGTTACTGAAACTTGTTCCTCTGCTAATATAAACTTATGTTCCATAATTTTTCTTTGAATGCGATTTGCAACGTTAACCGCCTGCTTTGATATAGCTCCGGGTAATAATACAGCATATTCTTCCCCTCCAATACGGGCTACTAAATCTCCATCCCGAGCATTCTTCTGAATAATCTGTGCCAATTCAAATAAAACAGTATCCCCCGATTGGTGACCATATGTATCGTTAATTTTCTTGAAAAAGTCAATATCAATAATCAGCAATGAAATCGGAGTCGATGCACATCGTTTCGCTGTAATTTGATGGTCTAATGCCTCAAAAAAACATCTTCGATTGGCAATGGACGTCAATGGATCAGTCATTGCCATAATCTCCATATGATGACAAGAATTTTCTAATTGAGTAGTACGTTCTTGTAACCGCTGTTGAACAGTCAAGAGTTCTTTATTAACAGAAAGCAACATTTTATTTTGTTGATCCATCTGATTGCGTGACTGCCATAACTCATCAACCGCTTGTTTAAGTTCTCTTTCCCTATTTTCTATTTGCCTTGCCATCCAGTTCATATCACGCATTAGAACCATAATATCTTCTTCATCATTTCTCGACTCATTCGGCAGAGATAATAATTCGTGATAATTTCCCTGTTTCACTTGATAACATAACTGTCTCATATGATCTAATGTTTTCCCAACCAACCATTGCACTGTCACACCTGGCATGATGATAGCTAACATCAAAGCACTTGCTAACGACACGGCTTCAATTTGGTTAAACGATTTATTCATCGCCAATAGAGAATCATATGCCATACCAAACATTATCACTTGAGGAATCAGCAATATTGTTAGAAAGACTAGACGAAGCTTATTTACCAATCATATCCCCTCCACAAACATCCTTACTACATGTTAGTTAATAAATCCTGAAGCAATTAATTTTTCTTCTACAGATCCCCAAGAACGTTTTGAAAAAATTAAGGGAATCTCTTGTAATTTAGCGATTTCCTTCACCATTTTTACAGTATTATGATTCACATAGTTAGTTAAGACTAATACAAACTCCGTTTTAGCAGGAATATTAATTTTATTTTGATTTGATATTCTCCGTCCATCAATATGTGTTAAATTTGTCACACCTAATGAATATAATTTTTTTTCAATGCCCCCCAAATAATCAGCGCCTATAACTATAATTGACATAATGTCCTCCTTCTTTTATATTTTAAAAATCTGATAGTCAACGATTTATATATTTTCTTACGCATTGTTATTGATATTGATTCTCAATCAATTCCCGTAAAAAATAGCCTGTTACGGCTTTATATTCATTCTATTTTATTGCTAAATCATTCATAGTAACGTTACGTTATTACTTTAAAGACGTATATAAACAATTTATTTTCGAAGCCCGTCCATTAAATGATAACCAGACACCTCGGTCTCCTAATGTATCCTTCAAATGTTGCAGACATTGTTGTCCTTTGCCACTGATATAATAGGTATCACAAATTTTAATATCTAGATCTTTTATACCTCTTTGCACATAGGAGTTAATCATATCGCACAAGCATTCTGCATGTTCATCATAAATATCACCTTCAATATAAAAACTTGCACATTTTTCATCATAATCCATTTTTACTGTCATAAGCTTGTATCCCCCTTATTAATGATAATGATACTCGTTATCATTAATAATAAAACAATCATACTTTTTTGTCAAGGTATAAAAAAACGGATCCATTTGACAACTTGACAAATGGATCCGTCCTCGCGTTATGCATTCTTATTTATTCTGGAATTTGAAATGCTTTTTTTGGACAAACTTCTACGCATTTCCCACAGACAATGCATTTATCTTCCATTATTTTTGGTGCATTATATCCATCTTGTATAATGGCATTGGTTGGACACTGCGGCAGAGCTGGGCATGAGTGATTCTGTGGACACTTTTCCTGTATTATATAAGCACTACGCATTTTTAACACTCCATTTTCTTGATTATTTGCTCATATGGCATTTACTATAATAACTACTCTCTATTGTGAGATAATCATGTCTTTTCTTAGCGTATTGGCTAGCTCTGTCCCCTTTAATACTTCCACTATTGTTAATGCAAAGTCCAAAGAAGTACCTGGTCCACGCGAAGTAATGATATTTCCGTCAATAATGGTACTATCTGCCGCGCTTATATCGGCACCTTGTAAATGTTGCTCAAGACTTGGGTAGCAGGTAGCCGATTTCCCTTTAAGAATTCCCATTTTCCCTAAAATAGTCGGTGCTGCACATATTGCTGCAACCCGTTTTCCCTTTTCTATAGCCATTGCTAACTGCTTTTTTAAACCAACATGTTGATCCATATTTTGAGTTCCTACTGATCCACCTGGAAGTATGATCATATCAACGTCTGCATGATCAACATTTTCAAATAATACATCCGCTATAACCCCAACATGATGCGCACCGATTATTTCTTTTTTCCCCATGATAGAAACCATTTGAATGTTAATATCAGCCCTACGCAAAACATCAACCACAGTCATTGCTTCAATCTCTTCAAATCCATCTGCTAAATATAACAGCACCTTCATTCTCATACATCCCTTCATTATTTTGTTACATACTATTTTAATATAATATAAGCTAGTTCTATCGATCAGTAGCTTTTTCCTTCTTGATAATGCAAAGTAGACATATAAATAAAGCCCGGCTGAAAATATCAGCCGAGACAAAAACTTTTGTCAAGACCTCTGTTAAAGATCTCTATTTTATTTACCAATTGCGCTACCTAATATGTATCGACTTTCCCCGATAGTTAATTGACAGTAATTTGGATAAAACAAACTCAGACACTACGTAGCATATTACAATCGCTGAAACACAAGCAATGAGATATTTTATATATACATGCAGCTCATAACCACGGACAGCTAATATCATCAGCATTAAAATGGGTTGGTGGATAAAATAAATGGCATAGGAATTTGCCGCCAGTTTGCCCAATAGATTAGAGGTATCATTGATCCAATAATGAAACAAAGCTATCAAGCCAAATACTGCCGACAGGCAGAAAAAGCAATACAATATGTCGTTGCCAATCATCACTACCATAAGTTCCCGTTTAGACCATAGGGCGATTCTATATTTAGCATAGATACCGCCTAGCAAAACAGCGGCTGGCATCCAAAATTTCACACCAGGCATATAGCCATAAGGAGTAAACCACTGCTGACGATAAGCATAAACACCTAAAGCAAAGTAAAAGACATATAGCGTGCAGCGTGTCGGTTGAAACATGATCACATTGGTTATCATGATCCATGTGTAATCATTAACAAGCTGTTTTACACAAAAAAAGGCAATACTTGTTACCAAGCCAAATCCCACTATAAACTTACTTGATGGTAAAGTCGGTTGGCTATTAACACTTCCCAACGGCTTATAAAAGCGGTATGCAAGAGATAAAACTAAAAAAAAGATGGTCAATACACCTAAAAACCACAAGTGGGCGTGTTGACGTGCTAGGCCAAAAAAGATATCCCGCCAATAATCTAAATACGCTGGTGGTGTATCGAAGCGACTTAAGAAGTAAATGTAGTTAACCGCTGGCGCCAGAAATAGTATTCCAGCAAAATAAGGAATTACAATCCTTACTATTTTACTCTGCCAAAAAGCGACATGTCCTTTTCGTTTTAAAGAACGAATCCCAAAAAATCCAGCAACAAAAAACAGTGCTGGCATTACAAATATATCACTAATTATAACTACTATATTAAAGAAAAAATCATTTTGCGTATCAACTACATAATACCATTGCGGACCGCGAACCATATATGCTAGCGCAGCATGATAAACTAAGACTAATAGAATAATAAATGACCGCAAATTATCTAAAAAATACATTCGTGTCCCCGAAACTTCTTGCCTGTCAGAATTTTGTTTTATCGTATTTGACAATTTAATTATCCTCCTCTGGGGAATAAGTGTATAACACTCCTTGCAATAAAGATTAATCAAATTATTCTGAATAAATTATATAGTTATAAACAATAATTAGCTTTTCGCTAATTATTCCTATATTCATAATTAGACTATAATATAAATTACAAATATATACAATGACTATTTTTGTATATATTTGTAATTTATTGTCATTGCTTTCTCTTTTATATGTATAAAATTTCACTTTTGCCATACTAGAATCTATTAGCTTACAAAGCGTCCTCTTATTGTGAAAGTAGCAAAAAACAACATCGCAGCTATTAGCACTATCGTTGGTCCCGTTGCCGTATTCAAATAGTAAGAAATGATTAACCCTGCGACACCTGAAAAAACTGCAAAACACACCGATGCAAAATGATATTGTCTAACATTGATGGTTATATTTCGTGCAGCTGCCGCTGGTAGGACTAACAAGGAGTTAATAATGAGCAGTCCTACCCAATGAAGCGTCATCGCCACAACTACGGCAAGGGCTGATGAAAACAAAATTTCAATGAGTAGTGTATTGATTCCTCGGCTTGCTGCCAGGGATGGGTTGATGCTAATGATCAGTAATTTATTAAAAATGAATAACCATAACAGTATAATGCCAACAAATACGCCAAATAGCATGACAACTTCCGAAGGCGCTATACTGAGCAAATCACCAATCAAAAAAGCTGAAAATTTATTAAAGCCTCCGCCAAAGGACATCATTACCAAACCTAAGGCTACCGCAGTCGATGCAAAAACTCCGATAATTGTATCTGGCGAAGTCTTACTCTTACTCTTAATGACCGTAATCAAAATAGCGAAAGTCACTGAAAATAGAATAGTTCCCCATAGTGGGCTTAGTCCACCCACTAACGTGCCGATTGCAATACCAGTAAACGCACCATGTCCTAGGGAATCCGAAAAAAATGCCATGCGACTACTCACTACCATTGTGCTTACTATACCAAATAGAGGTGTAGCCAATAGCACCGCCAGCAAAGCATTTTTCATAAAAGTATGCTCTACCCATTGAAAAGGAAGAAGATTGCTAACTAATCCATACCAAAAATCCAGCATTAAAGTTCCTCTCTTTCCACTACAGACCCAGTTTTTTCTTTCGCATTTTGCCCACTCAGTAACATTCCAAATGCTTTTTTCGTCCGGTCATCATTAAAGACTTCCTTGGGAGTACCATTACATATCACTCTGCCGTTTAAAAGGATCACTCGGTCGGCATACTTTTCGACTAAACCAAGATCGTGGGATACTAAAATAATCGACAAATCATACGTCTCCCGCAGCTCCGATACAATATCATAGAACAGCTCTAATCCATTCTGATCAACCCCAGATACAGGTTCATCAAGTAATAGCAAATCGGGTATGGGGTCAATAGCAAGAGCAAGCAGTATTCGTTGTAATTCTCCACCTGATAGCGCTCCTAATCTTCTATCGATCAGATGCCCTGCCTTTACTTTTTCTAGACCTTGGCTCACCCTATTACGAATACTACTTGGACTCATTAGCCATGAAGGAATACTTGTCACACATGCCATAAAAACATCAAGGACACTGGTCGGTGTACTTACATCAAAATTTAAATATTGGGGAACATAGCCAATACAAGGGTGTCCGCTACGGACACCCTTCGCATCAAAATACTTTAATTTCCCTGAATGCTTGACTTCACCTAGTATTGCCTTGAGTAGCGTACTTTTACCAGCACCGTTAGTTCCAATCAGCGCAGTGAGTTCGCCACAGTGTATATGAATATTGACATCTTCAAGTATCTGTGTTTTACCAATAGCAACATTAAAATTCTCAATTTTTGTACAACATAAACGTTGACAATCACTTTCACTTTTCTCACAATGATGTGTGTATTTTTTTATCATTTCAATGCCTCTTGTAATGTTTTCAAATTCCCCTCCATAACAGTGATGTAATCATTGTAAGCATCAGGCTTCGCATCACCAGTTACTGCAGGATTCAAGGTATATACTTTTGCACCTGTTTCGCGGGCAATCGCTTCCGCTGCTTTGGATGGATACTGTGGTTCAGCAAACAATGCTTTTATGTTAGCTTGCTTTATCTGTTCTATAGTCTCTTCTAGTTCCTTCGGCGTTGGTTCTGCTCCAGGCTCTCTTTCGATTACAGTAGCAATATGTAGATTAAATTCCTTGGCGAAATAAGGAAAGGCTTCATGAAAAGTAACGATATCTTTATGTGGCGCACTATCTAAAGATTTATGCATTGTATCTCGTAGCGTTGATAGTCTTTTTATATACTCATCGGCATTACTTTTATACTGATTCGCATGAACAGTATCGAGTATTGAGAGTTGCTGAGCTATATTTTGAGCCTGAAGTATGGCGTTGGAAATACTTACCCATACATGAGGATTTGCTTCACCCTTTTCATCTTTTAGTAACACAATGCCCTGACTCGCATCAACCACTTTCAATTGAGGATGCTGCTTCATTGCTTTATCGAGAAAAGCTTCCATTCCAGCACCATTAATAACAAAGGCATCTGCTTTTTCAAGAGTTTTTAAATCTTCTGGTGACAATTGATAATCATGAAGGCAACCAGTTTGAGGCTTCGTCATATTTACTACCTGAACACCGGCGACTCCTTTGGTAATATTAATAGTAGAAATATACATTGGATAGAATGACGTCACAATCGTAAACTTCTTTTCAGCCCCTGTATTCGTAGGGCTTCCTTGATTCTCTGCGTTCTTACTTTGCCCACACCCACATAAAATAAGAGTGCTAATCATGAATATGGACACTACCTTAATTAAATTTGTAAACACATGAATTCCTCCCACTGAATTATACTATTTCCCACTTAATTAAATGGCTTGACATGTAGAGCAGTAGCCGTAAAATTCCAAACTATGACCCATAATTTTAAAATTCTTTTCTTGCGCTATTTTCTCACTATCTTCTGCAACAGGGCAGTAATCTACGCACTCTGTTTTCCCACAGATTAGGCAAATTAAATGATGATGATGATTGGTTACTATTTCAAAAACACTTACATCCCTACTTTTGATGTTAATTTGGTTTAGTACCCCAATCTCAGTCAACAGATTTAAATTTCGATAAACGGTATCGATGCCTATGTCTGGAGTAATCTCTTTCGCATATTCCAGAATTTCTTGGGCTGTTGGGAACTGTCCACACTCAAATAAAGCTTTAATAACTGTTCTACGCTGAGGAGTCATTTTATAACCTTTTGACTGTAACAGTTCTATAATGCCTTTCACAATTAGTTTTCCTCCTATTTAATAATCTTCTTATTTACATTATATACCTTTCTTATATCCCAGTCAAGAAACTAAATTCCTATATTGCCATACTGTATATAAGGAATAGTATCCATGCTATTATCTCTTTAAAAGCAGTCCCATAAAGCCCAGATACAGCAAGAACAGGTAGGAA
>CAXYVG010000107.1:0-11194 GCA_964292325.1 uncultured bacterium
TTAAATATTGGACGGGTTTTATTACCAACATTGAAGATTATTTATGATCGTGATAAAGAAATAGAAAACTTCAAGGAATCTAGATATTATAAACTGATTGCAGAATTTAATACCCGGGAAAATGTTACATTTGAAGGTATCTATCATGAAGATGATAATGAAAAATTTGACCAGCAAGAGTATCTAGACGCCATAAAGGACAAAATAAATGGCAAAAATGCTGTAGTGATAGCCAAGACGGTTGAAAGGAAAAAAGAATATCCGCCGTTTTTGTTTAATTTATCGAACCTACAGGGGACTATCACTAGTAAATATAAAGAATGGACATCTGATAAAGTATTAAAGACCGCACAAGCGTTATATGAAAAAAAGGCGATCACTTACCCACGTACAGCTAGTCAGGTCCTAGATGAAAGCTTAATAGAAAAAACTGAAAAAGTATTGAATGCTCATAAGCAGGGGAATCCATTTGCGAGTGAGATAGTATTTCACACGGCCAAAAGGATATTTGATAGCAAAAAGGTGGAAAGCCATTCGGCAATCATTCCTACCTACATGATACCAGGAAATTTAACCAATGATGAAAAGATTGTCTATGATGAAATAAAAAATCGTTTTCTAGCGCAATTTATGCCTGTTGCAGAGAGTGAGGAAACGGTTTTAACCATTAAAATTGATGATGAACTCCTAAAAGGACTGTTTATCAGTAAAGGCAAAGTTCAGATTACTGAAGGGTGGAAAAAAATAGAGAAGGTATCTACCAAAGAAGTAAATTTGCCAAGAGTTTCAGAAAATGAACCATTAGTAGTTAAAAGTGGCAAGGTAACGGAGATTAAGCGGAAAGCCCCAAAAGCTCATAATGAAAAAACGTTGTTACGGGTGATGGAGACTTGTGGGAAAAGTTATGAAAAAGAAGATTCGGAAGAAATGATGCTAGCGATACTGAGCGGATTTAGTATTGGGACACCGGCGACTAGAGCTGAGACAATAAAAAAGTTAAAAGATGTTGGTTACATAAGAGCCAAAGGGAAGAGCCTTGTTTGCACTGAACTCGGCAGAATGCTAGTAGAAAGCTTTCCGGTACCCGATCTATTTGATTTAGAGTATACTGGTAAACTGGAAAAAACACTTGCCGATATTGAAAAAAAGAAATTTAACAAAAGCGATTTTATCAATATGATCGTAGAGTTTATAAAAAAATCAGTGAACGCTATAAAAAAAGATCCCAATTTCGGCGCGAAAAGTAAGGTGTCTAGTGATATGGAAATATTGGGTCAGTGTCCGGAATGCAGTAGTCCTGTGATAGAAACAACAAAAAGTTTTGGTTGTAGCAATTGGAAAAATGGCTGCAAATTTGCGATATGGAAAGATGATCGATACATTACGGGTTTTGGTAAAAAGGTTTCGCCAGAAATGGTTAAATTGTTGCTACAAAATGGTCGGGTAGGTTTTCGGGGCCTAAAAAGTAAAAAAGGCACAAATTTTGCAGCATATTTTCATTATATCAAAGATGAGAATACGGGGCGCTATAATTGGGAAATGGAGTTTATTGATAATTGAAGAAGAGTCCTCCTTTACTAGAATGCAGGTTTGCCGACCGCATTCACAAGCAAGGGAGGACTCTGTAGCTGTGTCTTTTATGAATTTTGTACTGTTTAATGTTGAACTAAGTCACCTGAAAAAACTCTGAGGATTTCAAAGTTAAGTTTTTGCGTTTCTAGTATTGCGGTCATTTTTGCATCAATACGTTGCAACGAGGGCATTACATCTTCTAGTTGCTCTGCTTTTAAGAGATCTACTGTTACATGTAGTTTGCGTAGTTCATTTGTCGTTGTGTTTTCCAAATTGGCAAGCCGTTTATCAATGGTTTCAAGCTTTGCCAGTATATTATCTAATACTTCTTCCTTCATATTCGTCACCTGTCTTTATTCTATATATATTTTTAATATATAAGTTTTGCCCGCTCATTATACCTCTGCAATACAGATACGTCAACTGATAAATATAAGCAAGTAAAAAATGCGGCATTCGCAGGGACAAATACACAGGAATGCAAAGACAGACAAGTGAAAGAATATTAGGCTTTGCTCTCTTGCGTATCAATGATGGCAATATCGCCTTCTTCACCAGTACGGATTCTAACGGCGTTTTCAATCTCGTAAACAAAAATCTTTCCATCGCCTATTTTACCTGTACGGCAAACTTTCTTGACGGTTTCTACTACTGTTTCGACTGGTACTTCACATACTACAATCTCAATTTTAATGCCGGCCAGTAGATTAATATTATATTCTTTGCCACGGTATACTTCGGTATGACCTTTTTGCAATCCGCAACCAAATACTTGGCTGACAGTCATGCCTGTTACACCAATGACTGCTAAAGCTTCTTTGAGCTCTTCCAATTTACCAGGGCGAGTGATAACTTCAATTTTGCTAATTTTTTTCATAACATATTACCCCTTTTTTATTATATTTCGGATCAAAGTTGCACTACTTGTCAGCTTAGATTACCGAAGAAATACCTAACATTATCTATCAATACACTAAACATTATAACCATAACATAGCAAATCATAAAGGTAAATATTTTTTCCATTGCAGATTCTAGTTGTATAATTATCGTTTTTGGAAAAAACTAATAAAGGGTATGACTTTATATGACGGCAAAAGTAAAAGAAAAAACGTCCTAAAGGTAGCGGATGTACCTTTAGGACGTCAGTGTCCATCAACAATAAAAAAACCTCCGCAACTCTATGCGCAGGCATCTTTGCCAATTTCATATAAGGTTTATAGTTGAAAGTATATCAATATTTCAATTTTATGTCAATGGAAATAATGATATACTTATATAAAAGGATAATAAGGAGGCCCATTATGGACCAAAAATATGATGTCGCGATTATTGGTGGAGGTCCCTCTGCTATTTTTGCGGCCTATGAGTTAGTCATAAATAACCCAGAAACCCATGTTGTTATGATTGAGGAAGGGCATGATATATATCATAGGAGTTGCCCTATTGCTGAGAAAAAAGTGACTCACTGTATCAATTGTAAGCCTTGCAATATTATGCGAGGGTTTGGTGGCGCTGGGGCTTTTTCGGATGGAAAATATAACTTCACTAGTGAATTTGGTGGCTGGCTCAATGAATACCTTTCGGATAAACAAGTAGAAGAATTGATTGATTATGTTGATTCTATTAATTTACATTATGGGGCACCTACCGAATTTTATACTACCAAAAATAGTAGCATTCGCAAAACGGCTCTGGAGTTTGATCTACATTTACTGCAAGCTAAGGTTCGGCATTTAGGGACGGAGAACAACTTAGAGATTCTTACCTTGCTATACGAGTTTTTAAAAGAGCGCATTACGATTTTAATTGAGAAACATGTTGATGAATTTAAAAAACAAGGTCAAGAGTTTATATTGTCCTTAAAAGGAGATAGCCGGCAAATCAGATGTGATTATTTGATTGCCGCTCCTGGGCGATCAGGTTCAGAGTGGTTTTCTGATAAGTGTCACAAGTTAGGTTTATCAATGAGTAGCAATCAAGTAGATGTTGGGGTGCGCGTGGAGATTCCGGCAGAACTTTTTCAGCATATTACAGATGAAGTCTATGAAGCGAAGTTAGTCTATCGCACGAAACGATATGGTGATCTAGTGCGGACTTTTTGTATGAATCCCAAAGGCTATGTGGTATCAGAAAATACGGATGGTATCATTACGGTCAATGGTCATAGCTATCGTGATGAAAAATTGCATAGCAAGAATACGAATTTTGCCCTGCTCGTCAGTAATAAGTTTACCGAGCCTTTTAGGGAGCCGCAGCAATATGGCAAACGGATTGCTTCCTTTTCTAATATGCTAGGTGGCGGAGTGTTGGTACAACGCTTTGGTGATTTGATTAAAGGCCGTAGAACCAATGAACATCGTTTATCACAAAGTTTCACAAAACCGACATTGGCAGCGACTCCAGGTGATTTAAGTCTGGTCCTTCCCAAACGACATTTAGATAATTTAATTGAAATGATTTATGCCTTGGATAAGATTGCTCCAGGTATGGCGAACGATGATACTTTGCTATATGGGGTAGAAGTTAAATTTTATAGTTCACGTTTACAACTGACGTCAGAGCTTGAAACGGAAATTCAAAATATGTTTGGCATTGGCGATGGAGCAGGTATTACTCGTGGTTTGTCGCAGGCGAGTGCTAGTGGTGTGCATGTTGCGAGAATCATTCAGAAAAGAATGCAAAAAAGATAGGAAAAATAACATAAATCATGTAAAATTAAGGTAAAGAGGATATGCTCTTTACCTTAATTTTATAGATAAGAAAAGGAAAAACTAGCATTGCTAAAAATTATAATGCGAATAGTATTTAGCTATACGAAAAGATGAGCAAAGTTAGGTTTCGTTAAGTAAATGCAGCAAAATGTCACGATTTCTCCGACTTTACAGAAGTGCCTTTTAGATGGATATATGTTATTCTTATAAGGAAATGTAATGGAGGTATAGATTATGCAAGAGAAGATAACAGCAACACCTCATGTCGTGGTTGTTGGTGCAGGATTTGGTGGCGTACGTGCAGCATTGTTACTATCTAAAATAAATGTGAAAATTACTCTAATAGATAAATATAATTATCATTTATTTCAGCCTCTGCTTTATCAAGTGGCTACGGCAGGATTATCTGTAGATGATATTGCTTATCCGATACGGGCTATTTTTAAACAACAGAAGAATGTTGATTTTCGTTTAGCGGAAGTAACAGGGGTTGATTTTGACAATAAAACGATTATGATGGATACAGGAACCATTGATTATGACTATTTGGTAATCGCAACGGGAGGCATGACAAATTATTTTGGTATGGAATCTGTTGCAAAAAATAGTTTTGGTATGAAAACGCTAGATGAGTCTGTGGTAATCCGCAATCATATTTTGTCTAGATTTGAACTCGCAGCACATGAGAAAAATGCCGATAAGCGTAGAGCATTGCTAACTTTCGTGGTGGTTGGCGGTGGCCCTACTGGGGTAGAATCAGCTGGTGCTATTTCGGAACTTACTTATCATGTATTAACAAAAGAATATCATAATATGAATTTTAAAGAAGTGCGGATTGTATTGGTTGAAGCATCGGACAAGCTACTGGCCGCGATGCCAGAAAGCTTACGTGACGTTACGGTTGAAACCTTAATTAGAAAACATGTGGAAGTGCGGATGTGTATACAGGTAATAGACTATGATGGTGAATTGCTGACTCTTAAAGGTGGTGAAGTCATTCCTACCCAGACCGTTATTTGGGCTGCAGGGGCAAAGGCTACTGAGTTATTGGATCATTTGGGTATTGAGCAGGGGAGTATGCGCCGGGCTGTAGTCAATGACTATTTGCAACTTCCGAATCAGCCTGAGGTTTTTGCGATTGGTGATGCTGCACATTTTATGCAAAATGGTCGTCCATTACCAATGGTTGCACCAGTCGCTACGCAACAAGCGGATATAGTTGCTAAAAATATAAAGAGTTTAATTAACGGTAAGGAGCTGAAGACGTTCTTCTATAAAGATATGGGAAGCATGGCGACCATCGGACGTAATGCTGCTGTCGTGCAGATGGGGAACTTTAAAACACATGGATTTTTTGCGTGGGTTATATGGTCATTTGTGCATATTTTACGTTTGATTGATTTTCGTAATCGGGCAGTCGTATTTGCAAAATGGATGTGGGATTATTTGTTGTACGAACGGGTAGTACGTATTATTACTCGTAAAAAATAAAAGTAGCAGTAGACAGCATACAACACTGTTTACTGCTTTTATTACTATGAACATGGAGGACAAGATAAAGGATGGACATGCCAATTGTTATAGCACAAAGTTTTATGGAAAATATAAAAGGATGGAGTCATGATATAAAAATACCTGACTTATCCAATGTAATTGCAGTATTAAAAGAAACTTGGGATTTACAAACTTTCACTAATTTAGAACAGGGGAAAATTGCCGTTGCGGATGATATCATCAATCAATCGTTAGCCGCTGCTATTGCTGATAATGAACAGGTAAAAGAGTTATCCATTACATCGCTGGAAGATCATAAATTAAAAATTACAGCACTAACAAAACAGGCTGGCCATGTAGTGTTGGTGTGTAAGATAGAGCAGTTTGTACATGATAAAGACCATTCCAGCATAAAGTTAAAAGTAGTCGATAAAAAATTGCTAGATAAGCCGATTATATCCTGGATTTTTTCTAAAGTTAGTTTAGCGATGGTTACGAAACTAGTAGGGAATATCGATCCCGGTCATGGTTTGACAGTGGGAATTGTCGGTAACGAGGTAACGATTGATTTTCACCAAGCACTATACTCATCAAAGATAGGTAGTATTGAGCTTATGGGCTATAAGCCGCTAGATGCTTTGACTATTTATGAGGCTGTGCCAGAAAAAGGATTTATAAACTTTACAACCGCGGTCGATTTACCTGATAATATTAGAGATATGATTAAGAATGTATTACCATAAGTGGATGAGATACATAAAAATATTTACAAGGGGATGTCACACTAAGCGCATAACCCGAATCCATATGCAAAATTCATTCATTTGAGGTGCAAATTTATACCTCTCATAGAATAAATCGCATATGGATTTGTGAAAAATGTGTAATGGGACAGCCCCTTTATTTTACGTTATGACGCAATCCGTTTATAATAGAGGGAGTAGTTCCTAATTTTATTGTGATATGGAGGAAAAAGCGTTGGTATATTATGTTAGATTTCTGTATAGTACATTTTTGTTTCCCCCTGGGATTATCCTTTTAGCTTTAGTATTACTATGCTTTTATTTATATCGTCGACAACGGGGTTTGGCAAAAATACTGAGTATGATTACATTATTATTCTATTTATCTACGACTTCTTTAGTTAGTGATATGCTGATTGGTTCTTTAGAGAAAAGGCATCAGCCACCCACTCCGGTGCAAGGGGATGTAATCGTGATGTTAGGTGGTGGAGCTACCCTTGATACTCCCAATGTATCTGGACTTGGACATTTATCAGGCTTTGCTGCCAATCGGTTATTGACTTCGGCCCAGTTATACCACAGTTTGCACGTTCCGATCTTGGTGTCGGGTGGCAAGGTGCTAGAAACTACAGGATCAGAGGCTGATATTGCCAAAGTGATTTTAATGGGACTAGGTGTCCCTGCAGATAAGATTATTTCAGAAAATCAGAGTTTAAACACAACCGACAATGCGAGGTTTACTAAAAAAATACTAGTAGAACGTGGGTTTTTGGAACCGATTTTAGTTACATCAGCGTTTCATATGGAACGATCTATTTTACAGTTTAATAAATTCAATGTGGCAGTAATTCCTTATCCAACAGATTATCAGACTAATATTGAGATGAAATTTCAGCCACATCAGTTATGGCCATCGGCTAGTGCAATGCTAAACGTTAGCTTAGCATTAAAAGAATATGTGGGAATATTGGCAGTGAAGTGGTATTAAAATCATAGTGGTTATCGATCGTCTAATTTAGTATAGACAGTTGCTATATGGCACTGTTACAATGGTAAAATAGGTTATGAGTGTTGTTTTGTAAAATTTATAATGAAAAGAGTGAAGATATGATTGGTGTAAGCAAATTGCTTTGCGATACAGAAAATTTTGGTGATAGCCTACGTTATTCTAAAGGTGTTCATGGGCAACGGCATGGTGCTGCTGCGGGTATGGGACCGGTTATTTCTTGGAATATTACCAGAACGTGCAACTTAAAATGTGCACATTGTTATTCTAGTTCAGATGGGAAAAAATATGATGGTGAGTTAACAACACTTGAGGCTAAAAAATTTATTGATGATTGCGCTGCTTTTAAAGTGCCAGTATTGTTACTGTCAGGTGGCGAACCGCTCATTCGTCCTGATGTTTTTGAATTGGTTAAATATGCTAGTGAGCGAGGTATCCGCGCTACTTTTTCTACGAATGGTACATTGATTGACAAGCAAGTAGCTAAGGATATTAAAGCATTAGATATCGGCTATGTAGGGATTAGTCTTGATGGTCTAGGGGAAGCGAATGATAAGTTTCGTGGCAAGGAGGGCGCCTTTGAAAAAGCGTTGCAGGGTATTCGCAATTGTATGGAAGTCGGGCAACGCGTAGGTTTGCGCTTTACGATTAACCGCTATAACATCCACGATCTAGAAAATATTTTTAATCTAATTGAAGAAGAAAAAATTCCACGGGTATGCTTTTATCATTTAGTATATTCCGGCCGGGGTTCAGAGATGATGCAACATGACATCAGTCATGAAGAAGCTCGCCGTGCGATGGATCTGATTATTCGTAAGACTGAAGAATTTGGCAATAAATGCGAGATTCTAACAGTAGATAATCATGCAGATATCGTATACTTGTATTTGCAATATCTGAAAAAAGACCCTGTTCGTGCTGAAAAAATATGGGATTTGATGATGCGTAATGGTGGTAATCGGTCGGGGATTGCTTTTGCTAATGTAGATCCATTAGGAAATGTACATTCGGATCAGTTTACACAAAATTATACATTCGGCAATGTCCGTGATCGTGCGATTGGTGATATTTGGACGGATGAATCCAATCCAATCCTTGCGGGGCTGAAAGATCGTAAAGGTCTATTAAAAGGTCGCTGTAGTAAGTGTAAATGGCTTGCTGTTTGTAATGGTAATTTCCGTGCGCGGGCAGAGGCCACGACCGGTGATTTTTGGGAATCGGATCCGGCTTGTTATTTGACAGACGAGGAAATTGGTATTGTATAACCAGCCATAGCGATCAATCTATCAACGTACAAGGAGGTAGAATGAATGAAACTGAATGTTGCATTATTACCGAATGATGCTAAGGGAATCAATCTTTGTGATACCGTTTGTATTGTATTAGATATATTTCGAGCAACTACATCGATCACAACGGCAGTAGCTAATGGATGTAGGGCGATAATTCCTGTCTTATCAGTGGAAGATGCCCGTTTGGCTGCTGAAAAAATGGAACCTGTTTTATTTGCAGGTGAGCGGCAATCAATACGAATTGATGGTTTTGATTTTGGAAATTCACCGTTTGAATTTTCGCAAGAGAAAGTGAAAGACAAGACCATTATTATGACTACGACCAATGGAACGGTTGCGATCCATGCAACTTCTACAGCGCATCGTACATTAATCGGCTCCTTCTTGAATGCGAAGGCTGTTTGCCGACAGGCCAAGCAGTATGGAAAAGATATTTTGATTGTATGTGCAGGGACAGATGGTCTTTTCTCATTGGAGGATGCTCTTTGTGCAGGATTTATGGTTCAGTTATTACAGTCAGAAGGTGATATACTGACGGATGCAGCTTATGGAGCGTTATTGATGTATACAAAGGCGCAGGGGAATTTAGTTGAGACTGCTGCAAAGAGTCGAAATGGAAAACGCTTGTGTGATCTAAATCGTATGGATGATATTGAATATTGTTTCCGCATGGATGCCCTGCAGGTAGTACCTCAGTATGTTGAGGGAAAAATCTGTAGATAGCCTAGCCACGACGATTGCCATTAAATTAAGTGGAGTTAGTGATATCTATATACCCAAAATGCCGAAGTTCCTGTTAGTAGCAGGGACTTCGGCATTTTTGCTCATAATGGGGCTAGGTTTATAGATCTTTGAGCTGGGAGAGGTTGTTGAAAAATCTTTGATAGGCCCAGTAACTGGCAGTAAAAGAAGAAATACTTACAGCACCAGCCAGCATGAAGGCGACCATGATTTGATATTTAATGGCGGAGTCAGGTGCGACTCCAGCTAAAATCAGACCTGTCATCATGCCGGGGAGCTGTACAATCCCTAGTGTTTTCATAGAATCAAACGTCGGTAGCATTGCAGTTTTAATGCTGTCTCTAAGGAGATTTCGGGAGGCCTCTTTTGGGGTGGCGCCAAGACATAATTTTACTTCGATTTCTTCTCGTTTTGTCTGGAAGTTATGGAGTAAGCTTTTAAATAATAGACTGGTGGCAACCATGGAATTACCGACTACCATACCGCTGACTGGGATGACTTGGCTAGGTTGGTAGGTAATAGCTTCAAAGGCTATGAGCCCGCCTAACGTAACGACAAGGCCACTGAGAATGGAGGCGAAAGCAATCCACAATGCTTGCTCAATGCCAGCGCCACGTTTGGCAGTAACGGTTGAGGCATTATAAACCATCAATAGTAAAATGATAGTGGTAAATAGGATATTATCAAGATTAAAAACAAATTTGAGAATAAAACCAATAATTGTCAATTGAATAATCGCTCGTACACTGCTAATGAGCATATCTTTTTCAAGACCGAGCTTTTCTTTATAAGATAACACGAGCGGAATTAGAATAAGACTGCAGGTTAAAGCCAGTGATAGATTACTCATGCTGTTCTCCTTTTGTTTTGAAAAAAGTCGCTACGGATCCTAGGAACGTGATATGACCTGCTTCTAGATACATGATTTTTTGGGCTAGACGTTTGACTTGCTCTAGATTGTGGGTAATAAATAAAAGTGTTGCTTGATGAAGCATTTGTTCATCAAGGATTAATTTTTCTAAGAGTAATGTATTCGTTTCATCTAGTGCAGCTGTCACTTCATCGAGTAGGATGATTTGCGGTTTTATTAATAGGGAGCGAATGAGAGCGATGCGTTGCTGTTCACCGCCTGAGAGGGCGGTATTCTTTTTCTCTATGATATTTTTAGGTAGTTGTACCTTATCGAGATAACTGTTCAGTTCATTGTAGTCAGGCTTTTTCCCTAGGAGTTGATAAGAATAGAGTAGGTTTTCTTCTACCGTGGTGCCAAATAAATAAGGTTTTTGTAATATATAGCCAATGCTGCGTCTAAGCTCGGTCGGTGCATACTCTTGTATATTTTTATTGTGATATAGAATTTGACCATCAGTAGGACTAATGAGTAGATTTAATAGACGAAATAGTGAAGATTTACCAGATCCCGAGGGACCTATAATGCCGATACTATCGCCACGCTCTACGCTGAAAGAAATATTATGTAAGATGTGTTGATTGTTTTTTACGAGATTCATGTTTTTACATTCTAAAATATTGATAATATCACCTCACCAAATAGTAGATATCAATAGGATACCATAAGACAATGGGTTACACAGTAAAAAGATGTGGTATAAGAAAAATAATAGGGAA
>CAXYVG010000108.1:0-11042 GCA_964292325.1 uncultured bacterium
CAATTATCTCACGGATTGTACCCAGATTCTATCCACTGTCTTATTGGACGGTTACGAATTACGCAAGGTTCCTATGAAAGCTGGAGTTAATATTGTAACAGGAGAATCTAAAACTGGTAAGAGTGCCCTTGTTGAAATAATGGATTACTGTTTATGTAGTTCAAGATGTACTATACCTAAAGGGAAAATAACGGATTTTTCATATCTTTACGTTATGCCTATGCTTATTAATCAAAATACATATGTAATTGCTAGATATAATTGGCAAAGTGGCGGTAAAATGTATGTTTTGAAAGAAGATAAGGACTTTGAAATAGACAAAATTAATCTGACATATTTTGATGATAAACCAAAATTGACTATAAAGGATGCACAATACGAAATAGAAGCAGCATTAGGATTATACGTAACAAATATGGTTGCTGATGGTGAAAAACAAGGGAAAAAAGCTTCATTAAGAAATATGGTTTCATATTTATTTCAACATCAAAACCTAATGGCAAGTAAGTTTGCTTTATTTTATAGATTTTCAGATTTCTATAAAAGGAAGGATACTATCGAACAGTTTCCTGTTTTTGCAGGAATGATTGGACAAGAGTATTATAGCGACTTAATAGAACTTGCCAATTTAAATGCGCAGTTAAAGCGAAAACAAAAGATATTAAAAGCTAACGAAAAAAGCACAACCTATGTTAAAGAAAATTTGCAACCTCTATTACAAGATTACTATGCATTGCTAGGTATTGAATTTAACCCAGCTATTACGGCTCAAAAAATGCTTAAACTTGCATCAAAATTACCTGAATTTGATGATTCACAACTTTTTAATGAGAGTGGTATTACAGAAAGATATCATTTATTGAATAAAGAGTTGGATGGATTAAGAGATCGAGAGAGAGAGGTTTTGCTCAAAATTGATAATCTAGATAATGCAAGTAAAAATGGAATGGACTTTACTGGTATGTTACAGGAACTGAAAGAACAGACCAGTGTTGCAGAGATTGCTGGTGTTGAATATACTTGTCCTTTATGTGGAATTACCTGTGAAGAAATTTCTCAGGACGATACAAAGTTATTAGAGGCTACAGAGTGGTTGGAAAATGAGTTAGAGATTACTAGTAAATATACTACTGATTTCACAGAAGATGTTCGAAAGCTAAAAGAATTGCACGGAGAAATAGAAAATAAGATAAAAGATGTCTGGCGGCATATTAAAAATATTGAACGGAATTTTATCAACTCAAAAGAATTGGTTTCTAAGCGAGAAAAGGTTCATTATGCTAAAGCAAGAATAGCATTGTATTCTGAAATGGTTGACTCAGGGCTGTTTGATAGTGTTGATGAAGATCTTGATGATCTAAAAAATAAAATTTCATTATTAGAGGAAAGAATAAATGGTTTTGATTTAGATACTAAGAAATCTAAAGCTCAAACATTTTTATCAGATAACATGAATCACTTGTCACTTACACTGGACTTTGAGGAAGAATATCGTCCAATCAATTTAAACTTTGGATTAGTTGATGAGACATTTGATGTTTATCAACATCGAGAGAAATATGAAAAAATCTTTTTATATGAAATGGGAAGTGGCGCAAATTGGGTATCTTGTCATATCGCTCTATTTTTGAGTTTTTTAAGATATTTTGCTACTCAGGAAAAATCACCTATGCCATTAATTATGTTTTTTGATCAACCTAGTCAAGTTTATTTCCCTAAAAGTACACTTGGAAAAAATGATAAAAATGAGTTATCGCAAGCTGATTTAAAAGCGGTTAATCAGATGTACCAAACAATATTTGATGAAATTAATTGTATAGGAAAAGACACTGGAATTCTTCCACAAATATTAATTGTAGATCATGTTGATGGCAACGATTTGGACATAAAAGATGAGTTTGCGTCTTATGTTAGAAAAGATTGGAGAGATGGTGAAGCTTTGATATAAAGCGTTTATGAAGGTATTAAGATAAATATTAACGACTCAGAGAGAGACATACAAGGAGAACGAAAAATGTTACCTATTACCCCGCATATCAATTTAATATTAAACCAATTGAAAAACCGTCTAGAATTAGTGGTTACTAGTGGGAATAGTGTCAAAGATGGGTATACTCACCTGAATCCGAATTATCAGGAGTTTAAAAGAGATCTTTCCTACTTCATGCACTATATTTTTTCTACCGATGAATTACGATATGAGTTCGAAGAGTTGTTGACTTACAGAGAAAAGGTTAGAAGGAGCCAACATTTTACCGATTTACTCAATAAGGTCAGTACAGATATAAAGGCGTTAGGTGAATATCTTTCTGAATTAGACGCTTTTGGGATAAAATCTAGTAACGTTGATCAACGTATGGGTGGGCAGTTCGTTAACGTATTTTCACAATTAGTGTATCCAGTCTGCGGTACAGAGGAGCTTATTAAAACGATGGCTCTAGGTCCTGATATGACTAAATTTACAAGAGAAAAATTTATAACACTCTCTAATATTTTATGTAGGGAGGATGGTTTAGGATCGATATGCACGTACTGGTCTGATTCTAGTGATATAAATAGTACACAAATAATGGATAATACATTATGCTCATTAAAAGAGATAATAACAGAATTAGAGTATATGGAGGAGTATGAGTATCAATTTATAAAGGCAGATGCGGCCGAAGAATTAATGCAGTTTTATTTAGTTACCAATCCAAGGCATGAAAGAAATCTTCCCCCAAATCTTCTTATCTTCAAAAGGATGATTAATGAAGGCAAGGCTTCTTCTAGTATACCGCGGTACATAGTGTGTTGCCAAAAGATCTGCGAGTACTTAATTAATAATTTATCAACCAGATTATCTAAAAAATCGGTACTGGAGCGTTTTAAAGCTTATGTAGAAGTATTTCGAGCGAGTGACTACGTTGGAAGGGACGTCGTTGGGGAAAAAGAGTTCCAGAAGCTATTTGAAGAATTTATTTTCTACCATGGATTATATCCTTTAACTGAAGTCCCTCTGGGAGATGGTCGCCTAGATACTCTTTCGCTAAGCGCGGATCAGGCCTTTCTCTGTGAGATAAAACAAGTCGGCTTTGAAAAGAGGAACGAGACGCAATTAACGGTAGATACTAAGGTCAAGCTCGGAATGCATGAACCTACGATCTACCACAGTCGATTGCAAGACTTCCCGAACCTACTCCCCGAGGTTAATGTAATAATATTTTCAAAAATAGAATTCGGTCTATCAAAAAGTGAATGTACGGTTAATGGTTTGCATTATTACTTCTATGTTATTAATCTTGCGCCTAACTCACCTTCTAAACAGAAAAATTTTGAAGTAATTGATCCTGAAAGCCTATTTCTTAAGCAGGAATAAGGACAGCAAGGGGACGTTCTTTTTGCTTCATTCACCAGGTGAAAATATTAATCAAATTCAATTTTTAGTATATACCTATGCAAATATAGCCAAACTAAAGATGTAATTTAGCCGTAAGTTTTGCTATAATAAATATAGGAGATTGAATATATGCCAGTAATTGCTCGGTTCTACGGTATCGTAATAAAGATGTATTTTAACGACCATTTGCCACCACATTTTCATGCTTTTTATGGAGAATATAATGGATTGTATGATTTAAATACATTAGCTATGCTGGAAGGTGATCTTCCAAGGCGTGCCCATGGCATGATTGCTGAGTGGGCAAAGAGAAACCAAGAAATATTATTAAAGATGTGGAATACTCAGGAATTTCATAAATTAGAAGGTTTGGATTAAAAAGGAGGTGCAGAATGGTTTATGATGCCACGTATTAGGCAGGTTCAGGCTTGTGATGATTATGTTCTGCATGTTATATTTGAAAATGGAGTAACCAAACTATATGATATAAAACCTAGATTGAATGATGAACGGTTCAGCGTTTTGCGCGATAAAGGATTATTTAAATCTGTGCAGGTTGATAGCGGTGGATTTGGAATCAGTTGGAATGATAATATTGATTTGAGTGAAAATGAACTTTGGACTGAGGGCAAGGACTCAAAGTAATTTGGAAAACTGCGCTCCCTAGCAAAGCCAGAGGCTGCTACAATGCCGATTCCATGGTTTGGCCAACTGATGAGCCAGCCACAGTTATTTGCTTATTTGATTCAGGCGGATACTTGGCTTAGAAAGTATAAGGTCGAAATTGTATAATGAATGATAAAGGGAGCAGAGAATACAGAGGAATTTATCCTCTGCATTCTCTGCTCCTTCGCAATACTTCAACTACATATTACAAGGGAAGGTAGTATTGTCTTGCGCCTGTCCCATTTCTTGCGGAGAAGTTACTTTTTGCTGTAAAAGGACATTATTTAAGAACACTACATAAGAACTTCGCATATTATATAAAAAATGAAAGGAGTGAATTAAATGCGTTTTGATAAAGATTTTTTTGCTAATTGTATTGGAGCTGTAACTATATTAACGGATGATCGCGTTATATTTCAGGGACAAATTCTAAAGGATGACAATGAATTTCGTAAATACTATGACGACGATAAATGTTGCCCACCAGTTAAGGTGGAAGTAGAGGCGAAATTAGACGACGATCCTGACTTTATCGTTTTGAGACTAACCTGCGACCCTGCGATAATTAGAGACAACGCCACCATACAGGAGATTGAGCCCGATCTTTTTGAAGAAGGCGATATTATTAGGATCAATGTAAATCAAATTATTGCCGTAGGTCCTAGCCGTTGTTGCCTTGGCGATGAAGAAGAAAAAAAGAGCGACTGATAATCAGAATAAATAAAGGAGAGCTTTAGATGGCTCTCTTTTGTTTTCCTTATTTTTTCTTAACAAAAATTTAACTTCTTACATCTGATTTTTTTGATATTATGTTAGCTATGGACGTATCATGTAGAAATATAACTATTTTTACAGAGTGAGGATAGATATGAGCAATATAATAAACATAAATATTTTAAGGATTGTAGTTTTTTTCGTGATCAGCGCATTCTTTGTGGCAGGAGTAAGCGGTTGCGGGAGTAGCGCATCAAAATCAGTTGAATCTAAGATGATGCCGGTACTTAGGATCGGGGCGATTCCAGCAGAAAGTAAGGTAAAGACCATCGATCAGTTCGCAAAATTTATGGATTACTTAGGCTACAAAACAGGCTGTAAAGTTGAGCTCTATGTTGCGGATAATTATGAGGGAATCATCAATAAAATGAAACAAGGAGATATTGACATCGCGTGGTTTGGTCCTTTTTCCTATATAATTGCGGCAGAAACTGCTGGTGCAAGGGCTTTTGCCATTGATGATAATATTAAAAACGGAACAAATTATCATAGCGTTTTTATCGTTCATCCGGCAAGTAACATAAATTCAATTAAAGATTTTAAGGGACATACACTTGCGTTTGTTGACAAGGCATCTACTTCAGGCTATTTAATTCCGCAGGTGATTCTGAAAAGACAGGGAATCGATATTGATCATGATTTTGTTAATATTCAATTTGCCGGAAATCATGATGTGGCTATTCTGGCAGTGAAAAAACGGCAAGTTGATATTGCGGCTGTAGCGGACAATATTCTTTTTAGTTTGCAGGAAAAAGGAATCGTCGGATACAAAGATTTTAAAATTATTGCTTCGTCAGAAACAATTCCAAGTAACGTATGGGCGTATCGCGAGGGCTTATCTCCAGAACTTTTGGCCAAAGTGCGACAAGCCTTTTTTGATGTGTCCCAGGAAGACAAGGAAGCTCTTGGAATGTATGGCAAAGATCTTGTAACAGGCTTCGTTCCAACCACTGATAAACAGTATGATATCATTAGAGATACAGTTAAAGAATTAGGGATTTAGTAGGGGTCAATATTATGATATGGGCAAAAATAGATAACGGGTTATCGAGTATATCTGTTCGATTTATCGCGGCGCTACTTGTAGTAATTTTAGGTTTTGGTGTGGGAATATCCATTTATGTGCGGGCGTTTGCTGAAGACAGTTATTTTACGCGTAAGAATGAGTTACAGCATATCGTCTCTCTAGCCCAAAATATGATTGAGCCAATTATTGAAGAAAAGCGGCAAGGGAAAATCTCCATTGGGGAAGCACGAATACGGGCGACAGAAATTATAGATCGCTTTGTATATTCTGATGGTGCGGGTCCTAATTTTGTGTTTCTATCTTCTTATGACGGATATATTCTAGCCGAGCCTTTCAAACCGGATACAGTTGGAACTTACCAAATGCAACTGAGGGATACTAATGGCACTGCCATTACCCGGGAGTTACTACAAACAGCGAAAAACGGCGGAGGTTTTGTTTTTTATCATGAGTCCCGAACCATAGCGGCGCCGTATCAAAAGAAATTATCCTACGTCATAGGCATCCCTGAGCTAGAGTGTTACATTGGTACTGGAATGTATGTAGATGACATTGAGCATAGCGTAAACATGGTAGTAATGAGACTGTTACTGTTGAGCTTTTTTATTTTAATGGTCATTTTAGGAATGCAATATTATTTTCTGCATCCGCTACTACGTTGCTTTTATACGATGTCTAGTGCATTTAAAGAATTTGATCGGCATCATGTACCGTTACCGAGGGACACTATTCAGTCGCCTGTGAGGGTGGTAGAGACAGAGCAACTAAGTCGAAAAGTTCAATCCATGATAGAGATGTTAAGCGCAGATCGTATAGCGCTTAGGGAGCGGGTGGCTGAAGTTCATCGGCTGGCCTATTACGATTCTCTTACTAATCTGCCCAATCGAGCTTTTCTAGAAGAATGGTTTAAAGCGGAGTTGGAGAAAGCCACAAAAGGGGATTCGTATGGTGCTGTTATGTTCTTGGATTTAAACAGTTTTAAGCAAGTAAATGATTTGTGTGGTCATTCGAGTGGTGACAAATTGCTGATACAAACAGGCACTAAAATTGATATGGTGTTGCCAGAGACAGGTAGGATATTTCGTTTGGGCGGAGATGAATTCATTATTATTATTCCAGGCATTGACGGGGAGGAAACGGAAAAAATTGCCCAAAAGATATTGCGGGAAATAGCATGTACGTATGTATGCCAGGAAGAAATTTATCATATTACAGGTAGTTTGGGTATTGCAATGTATCCTCAGGAAGGATCTGATATGGATAGTCTGCTGGGTAAAGTCGATACGGCTATGTATCACGCAAAAGAAACTAAGGGGACTGGCTACTCACGGTTTGATTCTTCCATGTACGAAGTTGTTATGAGTCGAATTAAACTGGAGACTTCGCTAACCAAAGCATTGGAGCGAAATCAACTGGAGCTATTCTATCAACCCCAATTCGATGTAACTTTAAATAAATCAGTGGCCATAGAGGCATTGTTACGCTGGAATCGGTCTGGTACAGAACAGATTTCTCCAGACGAATTCATTCCCATTGCGGAGGAAAGTGGGTTAATTATACCAATTGGGCGATGGGTGTTGTCGGAGGCCTGTAAATTTTGTATGTATCTTCATAGTTTAGATTATAAAGAGATATATGTAACAGTTAATATGTCACCTAAACAAGTAGAACATCCTGACTTTATCGACAATGTCAGAGAAATATTAGAAGAAACGGGATTATCGCCATGCTTTTTAGAACTAGAAATGACGGAGTCTCTTTTTGTGGAATCCTTGGATTTGTGTAAAAATAAGTTCCATGAGCTAAGAGAGATGGGAGTTAGGTTAGCGTTAGATGATTTTGGTACTGGGTACTCTTCACTTACTCGTTTATGTGCTTTGCCTTTTAACGTTTTAAAGATAGATAAAGCGTTTTTAAAAGGAGTAAGTGGCGAACAGTCGGAAATAATTAAAACAATAATAAAGCTGGCACATACGTTAGGGATGGAAGTGGTTGTCGAGGGTGTGGAAACAGCTGAACAAGCAAAATTTATCTTAGATGCGCAGAGTGATAAGATCCAAGGCTACTATTTTAGTCCTCCTCTCCCAAGAGATAAATTAATCATGTATTTAGCTAGTTTTGAGAGATAGAGTGAGAGACGAGGAAAGGCAGATTGTGTGAATGCAATGCCGATTCCATGGTTTGGTCAACTGATGAGTTTGCCGCAGTTATTTGCCTACTTGATTCAGACTGATACTTGGTTCCGAAAATATAAGGTAGAACTCGTATAAAACAAAAGCTGGCTATTGAATGTTTGATTCAATAGCCAGTTTTTGTTTTGTAATCAAGGAAAGTTTTACTTTGCGCCATGTAAAGTTTGTGTTATCACAAAAAATACAGCAAAAATTAAAAAAATGTGTTTGCCTTTGAATTAAAGAAATAGTAGTGACAATGAAAATATTTACAGAAAAACAAGTTGACAGATAATTATAAAAAATGTAATATTAAGTAATAAAATGAATATTATTGTCAAACCTATGGGCCTGTTGGCGAAATTACATTTATGATTGTCAGGTTGCTTAATTATGCTGAAGAATAGGAGAGCACCTATTCTTTTTTTGTTTATAGCTTCTTTTTGTAAAGGTTTATTGATAATGTTGTAGTGTTGAGGGAAGTTTATTGATGCCTGAGATGTTCAAAATAGATTTTACTGTTAAACGGGAAATTATTTTAATTTATTGGAGGTACAATATGTCAATCAAAACTCGAACTCTTATCTTACTGTTGGTTTCATTACTGGTCGTAGGTATAATAATTGCTAGTTCAGGTATGTTTGTATTATACCGCCAGACACTTAGTAGTACAGAGATTTCCATGCATAATCAAATGGTACAGCTTGGCGGGCAAGTAGGTGATCTCTTCGAATTCTTTAATAAGAGTGGAAAAAGCTATAGTAAGGATAGTGATCTACAATCTGGTGATGTAGGGCGTATACAAGCTAAAGTTAATACATATTTTGATACATCATGGGGAATAGATCGATTAAATTTTATCGATTCGACAGGGAAACGGATTGCTATTGCTCCATATAATGTTAAGAGGCTTGGAGATAGTTTAGCCGATTGTAAATATTTTAAAGAAACCTTACTTGATCAGAAGTCACACATAAGTGATGTCATTATAAGTAGGGCTACAGGAGCACCATCGGTTATTGTAACTCAGCCTGTGCAGGGTGAAAATGGTCAGATCTCCGGGATGATATTACAGGCTATTAATCTTGAAACAATACAAAAATTTTTGTCGGAAATTCAATTGGGATCAACTGGGGTAGTAGGTATTTTTTCACATGATGGAACATTAATTGCACATACGAATAAAGACATTATGAAAGAACAGAAAAAAATTCCTGAAGAGTTGCTGAAACGACTTCAAGAGAATGTAGGACGGTTAGTAAATTATACGGATTTATCAGGTCGAGAATCAGTGGCTTTATTTGTTGATATTCCTAATACAGATTGGTATATCGTTGCATCCTTACCGACAGTTGAGTTCAAAGCTGGTTTTTACGCTAGTATGGTATGGATGTTAATTGCTCTTGGATTAGGTCTTGTTATCGTGGGAGCTATTGGCTGGTGGTACTTGCAAAAAATGCTACGTCCTATTGAAGGCTTAGTGCAAGAGGCTGCAAAGGTTGCAGAAGGAGATCTTACATCGTCTGGACTGATAATCAATTCAAAGGATGAAATTGGACAATTAGCGAGAAGTTTTGAGAAAATGACAATAAATTTGCGGGAAATTATGCAACAGGTTTCAGAAACTACTGTACAAGTGGCTACCTCTTCGGAACAATTAAATGCCAGTGCTGAGCAGTCAACTTATGCAGCAAATCAAGTTGCAGCTACGATTACTAGTGTTGCTGAAGGAGCAGAGGAACAAGTACAGACGGTTAATGCAACGACTGCCATTGTGGAACAACTGTCAGTTGGGATTCATCAGGTGGCTACTAATGCCAATACTGCAAAAGAAATGGCGGATCGGACTGCTAAAGCAGCCCAGCAAGGTGACCAGGCGGTAGACGCTGCCATGAGCCAAATGGCCAGTATTGAAAAGGCTGTATCTAGTTCTGCCCAGGTAGTGACGAAACTTGGGGAACGATCGAAAGAAATCGGGCAGATTGTGGATACCATTTCAGGGATTGCAGGGCAAACTAATTTGCTCGCACTGAATGCCGCTATTGAGGCTGCTCGTGCAGGCGAACAGGGCAGAGGTTTTTCGGTAGTTGCCGAGGAAGTACGCAAACTAGCCGAACAGTCTCAGGAGGCTGCTAAGCAAATTGCTATTTTGATTTCGGAAATTCAGTCGGAAACTGATAAAGCAGTTGCCGCTATGGGCGACGGCACTCGGGAGGTTAATGTTGGGGCTAAAGTGGTGAATTCCGCGGGCCAGGCATTCAATGAAATTGTATTGCTTGTGAATGAGGAATCAACTCAGATCAAGGGAATTTCGGATGCAATTAAGCAAATGGAGGATGGAAGTCAGCAAATTGTAACCTTAGTGCATGATATAGACAGAATTAGTAAGGATGCTGCTGGCCAGACACAGACGGTTTCTGCCGCTACAGAGGAGCAATCGGCCGCCATGGAAGAGATTGCCGCATCTAGCCAGGCTTTGGTCAAAAAAGCCGAAGAACTAGAGGGGGCTGTCAGAAAGTTCACAATATAGTAAAATATAGTAAACTTCCTCTTAAAAATCGATCAAGCCAATTGCGACTTTTTTGATAGATTTGCTTAAAAAAGTTGGATGAAATCATTGTTGCTAAAAGAACGAACCACCCTCCAACGGCGAATACAACTTCCATTTCATCTTTCATTATAACACAGAAGGAATGATGAGTTTTTGTGCCATAAGAGATAAGGTGCAATTTGAAATCAGTATGTCAAGTAGACGGAGCGAGCGTGAATTTGTCCCCTGAGATTTGACATTTTCATCAGAATTTTCTTTCAATTTTATCGCAATTGGAGTACAATATAGTTGTAAGTTACCGGAGTGAATTTGTAATGCGAAAAGCATTTGCTGCACTATAAGCGTTCGGAAGAAATGGTTCAATGGTTAGGAGTATAATCCTAACCATTGAACCACTAGGAAAATGCAAAAGGATTTGACAAAGGCTAAAAGCGTGGCAGAACTTGGACGAAAAATTAGGGGATGCTGATATTG
>CAXYVG010000109.1:0-10770 GCA_964292325.1 uncultured bacterium
ATTTTGATCCAAGACAATACCTATCACCTGCTAGAGCATATGTGAAAGAAGTAGTAAAAAATAAATTGGTTCATGTTCTTGGTTGCAACGGTAAAGCTTGATTTTATATACGAACTCTTTTTATTGAAATTCTAAAGGGTTGTATCGATCATAAAAAAAATGGGTATAAATCGCTTATTGCGTATTTATACCTATTTTTTTATACCTTACTCTTTGGATTAACTAATCAGACGTTTTTTCAAAAAATGAACCGGTATCGCCGCTAATACGATTGAAAAAATGATCATACTCACAACATGTTGCCACAATACAGCACTTACCTGCCCAACTACAAGGGCACGACATACTTCCACGCTATGATATAGAGGATTAATCCAAGATACAATCTGTAACCACTCTGGCATCGATGATATAGGGAAAAATACGCCTGCGAATAAATACATCGGAGTGGTAATAAGGGTAATATAATAATTAAGATAATCAATATGAGTGATTATGCCCGTATAAGACAAAGCCATTAGAGCAAATACAGTTCCGGGAAGAATCAGAAATATAGGAATAAGCAGTGACCAAGCCGACTGTATCTGACCCATGATTCCAATGACCACAAGGATAACAATACCAAATACAATATTTTTTATGATAGCAATCAAAACTTCCCCCGCGACTAAATCTGCTACCGTTGCTGGTCCTGCGAGCATCGCATGAAAATTTTTATGATAATGAAGTCGAACAAAACTTGCATATGTACACTCAAATGTAGCAGCCCACATGGATGCTGAAGCAACCATACCCGGAGCAATAAATTGAATGTAGCTCATACCCTCTATATCCTGAACCAAAGCCCCTAAACCAAAACCCATGGCAGAAAGGTACAAAAAAGGTTCGATCGCATTAAATACCATATTGGACCATAACGTACGACGAAATACAATTAAATGTCTTTTCAAAATCTTAAGTGCCATCATCATGCTTCTTCCCTCTCTCCAGTTAGCTTTAAAAATACATCTTCAAGTGTTGCTGGTCTAAGATAGCAGTCTCGCTGTGATAATCCGATTTTATCTAGTTTATCCCATATTGCACGACTATCTTCCGTAAAAATAAATAAACTATCAGCCATATATTCTACTCTAGCACCCATTTCCTCGATCTTTTCATTGATCCTGGGGGGCAATAAGTCAATCGACATTCTAACTTCAATGACAAATGGCAACACATATTGATTAATTAATTCTTCTGAACTGCCCTCGGCAAGGATTAATCCATCATTCATAATCACCAGCCGATCACACAGCTGAGCGGCCTCCTCCATATAATGAGTAGTTAAGAGCATAGTGACTCCATCCTCTTTGAGCTTTCTTAGTTTCTGCCAAACTAGACGACGTGCCTGCGGATCAAGACCCGTTGTAGGCTCATCCAAAATGATAATTTTGGGATCATTAATCAGTGCTCTGGCGATTACTAAGCGACGTTTAGCTCCACCCGAAAGCATTTCAACATTTACATGCATTTTATCTGTAAGTCCCATGAATTCCAATAATTCATGCCCCCGATTGATAACCTCCTTACGAGATATCCCGAAATAACTTCCATACACTTCTAAATTTTCAATGACAGTCAATTCAATATCCAGATTATCTTCCTGAGGAACAATACCAAAAATCTGTTTCATATGAGGTGGAGTTAAAGAGAGAATTCTCTCCCCCATTACAGATAGCTCACCTTCCTCCACAACTGATAATCCGTAAATCATCCGCATGGTAGTTGATTTTCCTGCTCCATTATGCCCCAAAAAGCCAAAACATTCACCTTGCCTAATACCAAATGATATACCTTTCAATGCACGAAAATCTCCATATGATTTAGCTAAATTTTGGGCTTCAATAATATACTTCATAATCATACCTCTTTAGATAAAATTTCCATTATATAGGCTTCAATAAATAAAAAAGACAGCCACCATATACGTAGGCTGCCCATGAGAACGTATAATATAATATGCTCTCTATATTATACATGAAAAGTAATTAAGAATAAACGACAAAGAAAAAAGCACTCCTTAATTTATTTTACTATAAATCAAGAAGTGATGATGCTTTTGTCTACAGTCTGAGATCGGTCTCAAAAATGAAATGAGACCGACCTTTTTGGGTTAAGATGCAATGGATCTCTCTTACTAACAAGTTAGTAAGATCGCATTATATTACTTATCGAATTCCTCAATACTTTACACTATATTCTATACCATAAGTTGCTCCTGGATCATAGTAATAACCAGTTTTATAAATAGTCGCATATTGTTGATTCGTAAGATTTCTACCATAAAGATTTATTTTAACATCTTTATTAATTGCCTTGCTAACATTTACGTCAACACGAGTGAAGTCTCCGACTGGCGCAGATGTTGTTACGCCGACTCCTAAGCCTGGCATCGTGCCACCGATAAAGTCACCCATCTTTTGTACGCTCAAATTGGCATTTATATCCTTATGTTTATAGTTTAATCTCATTGTGTAGGTATTGCGTGGAATTTGGCTATTATCTGTTGCATTACTAGAGTTCATATACGAATATCCCAGATTATAAGACCATTGCTCCGACAATTGTCCATTAAAACCAAGCTCGATACCTTTTCTACCAACATTGGCTGAATCATAAATGTTGACCAAATTAGCCCCAGTCCCTTGCGTGCCTACTAATAACTTATAGTTATCAATATCATAATAAAATGCTGTCAAAGTAGCATTCAGCCCTTTATGATAATTCGCCTTAATTCCAACTTCATATTTTTTTCTTACTTCTGGATCCACTACTTTATTATTTAGAATTTTTATAAATTCATCAGTTGGTTGCTTGGAATAAGTAAAATTTGTCGACAACTTATATACATTATCAAGCTTATAGGCTGCCCCTAACGAATAGCTAGTAGCATCCCCAGCCCACACATCTGCAATTTTTTTGCCTGACATTGCTGTCCCGACAGTAATATGGTGCTTATCTAGTCGCATCCCACCATCTAGTGTCAATTTATCACTCACTTTGTGTTCATCAAATACATAATAGCCATATAGCTCTTCTTGTTGCTCTTTCTTAGCATAGCTCAACTCTCCATTTGGAGAATGCCAACGAATTTGCTGCATACCGATCCGCATTGTATCCTTGTTACTACTTATTGTATGCCATAAGTTAAATTCGTTAACACGATTGCTTTCTGCCTGATAGGTAGGGCGAGTAGTAGAGCCAAAGGTTGCTGTAACCATTGTATCCGTGACCGCACTATAACCAAAACTTAACGCTGTAGTATGATGTGCATTCCATTTTTTAGCTGCATCAATAGAAAACATACAACTATTGAGTGGATCATATTTCCATTTTGAATTCTCTAGTGTACCATTGGGTAAGGTCCCCCTCTGAAACTCCCTTGCTGAGTGATCGGAGTAAAAGGAAATATTACTACTAAAATCCTTCCCTTCATAGCCTCCTTTTAGATACACCGAATCAGAGTGACTCGCATTATACCAATTGTCTTTCCCGTCAGTTTTATTCTTAGTGTATGCCATATCATAATAGTAGTCACCAATTTTATCGCCATGAGAGAGATGAACTTTTTCCGTATTAAAAGTACCATATCCTACTTTCACTTCATTTTGCTTTTTGCTTGGTTTTTGGGTCGTAATGATCACAAATCCTTGATTCGGTGCTCCTTGCGCTGATGATAATGCCGTAAGAGGCCCAAGTGTCAACGCACTACCATCTCTCACGATTGTTACTGTTTCAATCAATTCTACCGGAAAATTGACCAAAATACGCGAAGATTGTGATCCCGGCATATAGATACCATCTATAATAATTCCTATATTACTGCCGCCACCACGACTTTGCGAAAAATCCAATCCCTTTCTACCTTGATAAGTATTAACCATTCCTAATCCTTTTTCAAGTACTTCAAATACATCTTTGGGATGCATATTTTCAATATCCTCTCTGGTAAAAGTCTCTGTACCGGTCTGAGCACTTTCTGGAACCGTTAAACGACTGTATACTGGCTCTTGCGGTTTTTTCTCTTCCATTTTTTTCTCTTTCTGCGCAGCTACCAGCACTGGTGGTAATACCTTTTCCTTGTCATCCGTGACATCTGCCGCCATAACGGGCATCGTTGTGCTAAGTAATGCTGAAGCCACTAAAATTCCAAATAGATTCTTATCTTTCATATTCCTTTATCTCCTTTTCTTTACGAACTGAGTATTGTAGCAATTTGTCAACATCCTGGTCGCTTAATTCTACATGGTAAAATAATTTATAAAATTTCTTTGTTTCATTCTTCATATTGAGAGATACATATTCTGGATAAAGAAGATTGGCTAGCCATTTTAGACCAATGAATCGATTAATAGAAGGCGGTCGATCAAACCAGTTAAAGGGCTGAGTGGGTATATCATATACCTGATGTTCTTTGACAGCTTTGATATTCTGCCAACGAGAATCTTCTGTAACCACATTACTAAATCCACCACTCTCATTCCCAGACTGAGAATTCCAAGCAATAATTAAATCTGGATTCCACTGCATAATCTGCTCTACCGAAACCGTTTCTTGGCCTACTGCGCCCTTAGTTAGCGGTACTTTTGCAACATTAATACCACCGACAAAATCTAGCACCTCTGTATGCCTTGATCCTGCTGGATCGGTTGCAAGACCTAAAGGACCTTCGGCATAATATACGCGTATCCGTTTCTCCTCTGGTATCTTTTCTACTAACGCCTTCACTTCAGCAAGGGTATCTCGGCAGTACTGTGCCAATTTCTTGCTGTGTTCAATATCTCCTAGTAGCTCACCCATGAACTCATAACTCTTATCCATTTGCGTCAAACCACCATTTACGACGACGACTGGAATACGAATCTTTTCCTGAAGTCTGTCCGCACTTTCAATGGCTACTACAAGATCTTGCTCTGCTACAAGTGCCGTAATAATAATGTCCGGTTTGAGTTTTAAGATTTTTTCGATGTTGGCACGATTCCCATCGGCACTAGCTAAACTACCTATTAGCGGCAAATTTGCAAATTTTTCTGTAGTATATTTATGATTATTGGGAGAAGACATGTTATTTTGTCCATTATTTTGCCCGATGACCTTATCAGGGTCCAGTGAATACACTAGTATCGTACCTATCGCACTGGTGGCATATATTTTATTTATCGCACTTGGCACCATTACTTTGCGACCTGCCATATCTGTTATTTCTTTAGTGACAGCTTCTGTTTGCCGTGTAGCAACAGCTTCTTTCGCACACCCAGTTAGAATGATACATAAAATAAAAGCAGTTATGAGACCTAATTTTCTCCTCAAATTTCTTCCCCTTTCGCACATTTTTCTACTATATAAATTGAATTAAAGAAATTCGATGCCCTATATTCCATTTCTGGCAGACTCACAATATGCATCTACATTCTTTAATGCATCATATATAAACATACTAATCATCTAATACAGGAACACATATTTTTAGATTTTCACCCATTTGTTCACCTGTCTCCATGACCTTTACAGCGACGCCATAGGTTCGCTCTAATACTTCATCCGTAATCACGTCCTCAGGAGTACCAGTTACAAAGCTATGGTTTTTTCCCATAACAGCTACCTTAGAAGCACATAAAAAAGCATGATCCGGAAAATGCGTCGTCATAATGACGCCAAGATTACTTTCTTTAGTCAACCGTCTTATCTGACGCAGCACTTTTATTTGGTTACCAAAATCCAGATTCGAAGTGGGCTCATCCATGATTAATATTTCTGGTTGTTGAGCAAGTGCTCTAGCAATCATCACCAATTGTCGTTCTCCACCACTAAGTTCTGTATAGGTTCTTTCTTGCAAATGAATAATACTTAGTATTTCTAAGGCTTCTTGCGCAATTTTGCGATCTTTTGTTGTTGGCGAAGAAAAGACACCGATATGAGATGTCCGCCCCATAACCACCACATCAAGGACTTTAAACGGAAAAGGAGGAGTATGTACCTGTGGCACATAGCCTACTTTTTGGGCAAACGTTCTGCGTGACCATTGATTGATATCTTCACCGTTAAAAAGAATCTTTCCCGACTTCACCTTTAGTAAGCCTAATAACGTTTTAAAAAACGTAGTTTTCCCAACACCATTTGGACCTAATAGGCATAGCGAATCCCCTGCTTGCATGGCAAGAGATATACCACTAACGATAGTCTTTCCGGCATATCCACACGAAACGTCTTGCACTTCTAGTCTCATGTTATTCACTATCCTTTCTGATTTATATAAGTTGTAATGGCCCTTTTAATAAATAATTTGCATAATATATATAGGTTTACACCCAGTTTTTACGTCGATTACTAATTAGCAAATACAAGAATACTGGCGCCCCAATGATAGAAGTCAAGATTCCTAACGGAATTTCTACCGTATATAAGGTGCGGGCCAAATCATCAACTAGAAGTAAAAATAATCCTCCCATTCCCATAGACACTGGTAACAACACATTATAGTTGGGTCCCACGATAAGTCTGGCAAGATGGGGAACAATTAGACCAACTAAACCAATAATGCCACTAATGGCTACTGCTGATGAACTCATTAACGTAGCGCAGAAAATTACCACTAGACGTATTCTCCCTGTATTTAGGCCTAAGGTTTTTGCCTCTTCATCTCCAAAAGACATTAAATTGAGGTTCCACCTGAGTAAAATTAATACGATGAGCCCAATTATGATCGGAATACTCGCAACCATTACATCTGGCAGATTTACGGAAGCGAGACTTCCCATCAACCAATATGTTATAGTTGGTAACTTTGTATAAGGATCAGCTGTATATTTCGCCAGTGATACAAAGGACGTAAATAAAGTTCCGACAATAATACCCGCTAGAATCATGATCAGTGTAGTATCTCCATCTTTACCTAGCCAAACACCAATGAAATATGTAATGATTACAGCCAACATTCCACCAGCAAAAGCGCAAATTTGAATCCCAATACTAGTAAAGGAGAGTAAAATAGCTAATGCTGCCCCAAAGCTAGCACCAGCCGATACACCTAAAATTCCTGGTGACACCATTGGATTTTTAAATAATCCTTGATAAGCAGCGCCAGCTGTTGATAAAGCCGCTCCAACCAGCATTGCCGCCAAAATTCGCGGTAACCGTATTTTCCAAATCACAATGTCCATATCAGGAGTCCATGTATGTGGAATATGAGTAAACTTTGCGGCAATAATATGGACAACCTTTTCAATAGGCACTGGGTAGTTGCCAATAGTAAATGAAAGCAGTGCTACACTAGCTAGTAATAGTGGCAATAACATAAATTTAGTAGCACAAACTTGGATAGACAACTTATCCCACATATAGACCCCTCCTCCTTTTATCTACGCTAAAATTATGCTCCTGGTTAGCTTAAATCCATTTTTCGCACATTACCCATTTGAAAATCTACTCCCAATCGTGTCTGCCCCAAACAATACGAGCAGACCGCCGCTGGCATGGAAAAACGTAGATTATATCCATGTAACATGTTTAATGGTTCTGCCGTTTTAAACAAACTACTTACTTCTTGCGCTCCTTGCCCTGTAATCCCATTAACATACACAATAACCGCACTAGGATTGGTCTGCTTTACATGAAAGGAAAATACTGGTACTATGTCAAGAAAAAGTACAACTTAAATCTGGAAAATTGCCCAATAACGATCATATAAATATATGTATTTTTCAACTTGCTAACTGTAGTGCCTTATGCTCTTTTTCATATTCATTTGGTGAAAGATATCCACAGTGACCATGGATTCTTCGGGTATTGTAAAAAGTCTCGATATATTCAAAAATTAATCGGTATGCATGTCTATAATCAAAAATCTTGTATCTGTTTAGCCATTCTCTCTTTATTAAAGCATGAAAGGCTTCAATACATGCATTATCCCAAACTAAATATTTGTCTAAGGGAATCGCAGTTACTACAACTTCGGGCAAGACATAATCATCATTTCCCGCGCTACCTTTTTCATTCGCCATGCCAATTCCAGGCATAGCCAATAAACAACAATGTAATATTGCAATATTACGGATATATTTTTTCTTCATGTTTGATCTCCTCCACCTCGTATATTTATTATTATGTATAAATAGCATGTTAAAACCGATTATCAACTCAATACCATTTGTTAACATTTTATTGTAAATTAAATATAATTGGCACTACTACTTTGGCTGAAACTGCTTTTCCATTTTGATAAGCAGGAGTAAACCTCCATTGGTGCAGACTATTTAGTGCAGCATCATCAATGCTATCATAGCCAGAACTACTGACAATAACAGTATCTACGACCGTGCCTTGTGGTGATATCTGTACTTTTACCCGTACTGTTCCTTCCCACCCATTAGTCCGCGCGATACTTGGGTACTGTGGCCGTGGACTATATACCACCGCGACGGTTGCAGTTTTGCCAGACGCCTCATTGGTTCCCCCTCCCTTCGACGCATTTCCGCTTACTCCACCAGAATCTGTAGCACTACCTTGTCCTGTCCCTTGTGCCGACATACCACTTATACTGCCAGTAACAGCTATCGCAGTCTCACCTAACACCTGACTCTGACTGTTATCGCCTGATATATTTGTTTTTACTGCCTGGGTTGGACTCCGACTATTATCAGTTTCACGGTTATTATTGGTAGTATTCTGCCTCATTGCCCCTTGACTACTAGAAGTACTCTTTGGTCTACCAACAGCTACTTGCTCACCTAGTTCTACCTCTACTACTTCAGATATCTCAGTCTTTTTTTCTATCGGAATTTGAATTGCGGCATAATATCCTAAGGCTGTAAGTATCATTAGATGTAACAGGACTGAAATAGATAATACATTAACCCATACTTTTTGCTTTACCGTCATTAGCCCTTATCCTCAACAGCAACCGATATTTTTGTAATACCACTTTTTTTGATATCTCCCATTACAGCTACTACTTCACCATAATTGACCTCCGTATCAGCTCGAATGACAACCGAATTACTATTTTTTTGTTGGGATACTTCACTTATTTTATTCACCAGTATTGTTTTATCAATAGCCTGACCATCGACTGCTAGTTGTCCATCCTTCCCAATCATGACTGTCATATCTTCTGTTGGCAGTTTACTAGCCGTGACTTGCGGTAGATTAACACTAAATCCTGGATAGTCCACAATAAATACCGATGACATAATAAAAAATATTACCAATAGCATCATAACATCCACCATTGGTGTCATATCTACATGAATACTAGCATTCTTTGCAGTACGTCTATGCCACATCATATTTACCTCCTGTAATTAATTTACTAATTTTATTGCTTCGCAACTCGATAGTTTGCAAAATATGTTCGATTCGATTGCGATAATGATTATTGCTGATAATACAAACAATCGTTACACATAATCCAGCAGCCGTATTATACAATGCTTCCGAAATTCCTTCTGCTAATAATGCTGGATTATTAATCCCTGCTGCTGCTGCTGCATGAAACGATTTGATCATTCCCATAACGGTACCTAATAATCCTAATAAGGGTGCAATTGTCGCAATCGTTGCCAATATATATAAATACTTTTCCATCTGTAAAGCTTCATTTGCTAAAAATAATTCCACTTCACTACTTGACATGACTAGCATTTTCTTATTACTCCCAATAACATTACGCCATAATCTTGCCAGAGCACTGTCATCCTTTTCTCTTATCGCCATACCGCTGGCAATGTTCTGCTCGATACCCACCATAAATAACTCGTTTTGTTTTTCATATTGCCGATAATATATCCATCTTTCGAGAACTATCATGACAGCGAGTATCGAACAACTGACGATCGCTACCATTACATAACCACCTTTTTCTAGAACTTCATACATACATCCCACTCCCTTTTAAATGTCTATCATTTTACTATTCTATTTTTTCACCCAAAATGAGTTATGCTTCTTTCATGCTTAATTTTTGCTTATAATAACTACTAAAAGGACCTCCTTTCACGATCAAAACTGTAAGTCTCAATCGTACTATAAAGCAGAAAAAGGCTTATAAACGCAATAACGTTTATAAGCCCCTTTGCTTATTACCTACTATACAATTTTTCTACAGTTGATGAATACTTAGAAATGAATCCCACCCATCCTTATAGCTATTATAGTAGCTGGAATGAGTTAGTTTGAACATGTTCTTTCTTGCAAATATAAATAATAAAAGTATATCTGTTCTTTTGATATAATTACCGTAAATGCTTACTACTGCTTCATTGCAGCCTATCATCAATAGTTATCTTTGCATAAAAATAGCCGACGCGGAAATTGTATATCCAGTCGGCACGTCGTTGTGCAAGTTTGTTTATTGTTTATTGTTTATTGTTTATTGTTTATTTACACATTATACAGGCATTTTATTTTTTTTTCAAGCTTTTTAAAACTAAATTAAACTAAATTAAACTAAAACAACTAATAATCATTATTTTAATATTCTTAATTCAATTTAAGTTTTATATTATTAAAATATTGATCAATATAAAACTCATCTAACTAAACTCCTTTTTTTCCAGCAATCTTAGGGACGATAAAATAGACAAACATAACAAAAAAAACACTCATAATTGAGTGTTTTTTCTAACTGGCAACTATCTATCCTCCCAGGCCGTTTCCAGCCAAGTACTTTCAGCGTATATGGGCTTAACTGAAGCAGCGAACCAAAACTTTGATGCTTTTCCAAAGTTTTTCGTG
>CAXYVG010000110.1:0-10767 GCA_964292325.1 uncultured bacterium
GTCAATCAATTGAACCGCATTAAGTTGATGTTGTCTGTTGAAGGAGAAAGGAAGAGGTTAGATTCTGATGTGAGTTAAACCCGATTACGGAGAATTAGATTGAGCATTTCAGTTAACATTACAGCTTGATGCCTGACATATGGGAAAGGCAAAAAAGTCACGAGTTTCGTGGCTTTTTTGCATGGTATAGTTTTGAAAGGTTTCGTTAGCTCTGGAAGGGATAAGCAGATAAATGTAGAAATAATAGGCAATTAAAAGAGTCAAGTGATCAGGCTTATCTTGACCGTCAACAAATCACTCTTCCAAGCACTTTTCAGGGACAGAACTTGGTGAAAGTTAGGTTAGTTGATAATGGGGAAAAGTATGTACAGAAGGTTTTTCTAACCGGAGTTACAGTTTTGGTACGATAGTGTCCTTTACTTAGTTTGCATGCTGAACTGATTGCTCATGGCTTGGCGAGTGAAAAACAAAATACCGTACTTGCCATGTCAAGACGCGTATCGACGAATGTAATACTGGCTGGTAGCTGCTGATTTGGTTGGCTTAATGTGGGACTAATATAGAGTAACTGGATGTCTAAGAGCAAGGGATTTATCGTTAATATAGCGAATGTAAATAATTAAGTTAAATAAGTGGAGTTTGAGAGAGGTAATTTCGAAAAATATCATTAGACACATAGGAGGCAAAAATGGCAGAACAATATTATATTAGTTTTGACGCAGGAACGCAAAGTGTAAAAGTAACAGTATACAATGAAAAGATGGAATGCGTAGCGAAAGTATCCAATCAGACAACCTTGAACTATCCTCATCCTGGTTGGGTTGATATGGATGCGGATGAATATCTTACGCTAGCTAAACTAGGTATAAAACAATGCATAACGCAGTTAAAAGAAAAAGGCATTGACCTTAGTTTAATCAAGGCTATTATGGGCGATGGGATTATTTGTGGGATTGTCGGTATTGATGAAAATGGTAAAGCAATCACGCCCTACATAAACTACTTGGATTCACGGACGCAAAGCGATGCGGCTACTCTTAAAGAACTAGATCTTGATATATGGGGAAAAGAAACAGGCAATGCTGAGCCGCTTTGTATGTTCCCAGCCTTGCATGCTCGTTGGCTGTTGGCCAATCATAAAGAATTTCAGAACAGAGGTAAGAAATTTGTTCACAATGCACCATATATCTTGCTAAACCTTGCTGGTTTGAAGAGTAGTGATGCTTTTATTGATTGGGGGGCAATGTCAGGTTGGGGACTAGGTTATAAAGTCTATGAAAAAGAATGGTCTGAGAAGCAGCTATCTATATTAGAAATCGACAGCAGCTATATGCCAAAAATCGTAAAACCTTGGGATATTATCGGTACGTTATCAGCAAAAGTAGCAGCGGAAACCGGCTGCCCAGCGGGAATTCCGATCTGCGCTGGAGCTGGTGATACGATGCAGTCTATGTTAGGTAGCGGGATTTTTGAAGCCAACAAGGCCGTGGATGTTGCCGGAACCTGCGCAATGTTTTGCGTCTCGACTACAGGGATCATTCCAGAATTAAGTCGTAAAGGTAGCGGACTGATCTTCAATAGTGGCACATTGGAAAATACATATTTTTATTGGGGATTTGTTCGAACTGGTGGATTGGCACTGCGCTGGTTCAAAGATAGTATTTGCCAGCAAGCGAATGATGAAAGTTATTACGAAACATTAAGCCAAGGCGCGGCTAAAGTTGCTCCGGGCTGTAATGATGTGATCTTTTTGCCATATTTGACTGGTGGCTATGATGAATATTCCAATGTAAAAGGCTGTTTTTTGAATATGACTCTAGATACCAATCAGTTTGTTTTATGGCGAGCTGTGCTCGAGGCGATTGCCTATGACTACCGGGAAATTACGGATACTTACCGCCAGGCTGGCATAGAGATTAATCGAATCACCATTACCGAAGGTGGCAGTTGTGATGCACTTTGGAATCAGATCAAGGCCGATGTGATGGATAGCGAGGCGATTACTTTAGAAGTTTCTGGCGGTGCAGTACTGACAAATTCCATCATCGCGGCCTATGCAACAGGTGCAGATGGGGATTTGAAGGGCCTACTGAGTAGCAATTTGAAAATAACCCATACCTATACTCCTGACAGCAAAAATTTTGAGATATACAAGCAACAATCGCAAAAACAAAAGGATTTATTGAATAAATTAGGTCACTAAGTGGCTGGCAAACAATGAAAGAACAAGCCTCGCAGGGAATGCGGGGCTTGTTCTTTTTTGGGGGGGGGAGGCAAAAAATGCAATACTATAAAGATGGCAATTGATTTTTCCAGTATTGTAAATCTACAGCACTTAGCGGCAGTTCAATGACCGCATTACTGTCTACATATTGAAAGGAAACTTTTACAGTACCAGCCTCAGATATTTTCTTTAGGATTTGTGGGGGAAAGGTGACAAATAACGTATTGGTATGCTTAAAGCCGTTTGCATTGGGGAAATCTTTGAGTGAATACGTTGGTGATTGGGCAGATACTTCAATATTATCGATGTTATATATGTTACCATCAATCTCAAGATGGAAAGACTTTTCTAGTGGTTTAGAATCATAGCGAAAGTCAACTATCGATAAGGTTGCAGCTGTAATGTTATTGGTTTTTGGATCCGCTACGCCGCGAAAATCAATCGTACAGTAGGCTGATAAGTTGCTAGCGGTACGATTGTCGTAAGAAAAGACTGTATAACTGCAATACATGGCAATGACGATCATGAAAAGTAGGATAGTTGTTTTTTTACGCATAATGACTCCTTACGAGTGTTTTCATTTTGCTTGTAGTTTAGCGTTTTTTCTGATTTTGATTGTACCAACAACAATCTCAGGAAGTAACACAAAGAGTAAACCGATATAACCAACGGAACCGTACCCTTTGACAACGATATTGGTTAAGCCAAATACCGAGATGCCTGTGCAAAGGACAATGGTAATCAGAGAGATCGCGATTCTGCGTGTTCTTAAGCTTTTGAAAATATTCTTTTTGATTAACACGGGTTCGAAACGTGCGACTGTGGAAAAGATCAAAGAAATTGCAGTACCTAGTAATGCTACGAATAAAATAACACTGTATAAAATTTTTAGCCAAGGTAATGCAAGTTTGGTCGTGACAAAGTATACTGGTAACGTTTGATTTAAAACTTCTGGGGAAAAGCCTAAGAGCATAATACAGATAATTACCAGAAATGCACCATTTAAAACTGTGCCAAATAACATGAAACGATTGCAATCTTGGGTCGTTTTAATATGATGTGAGACGGAGATGATAGGTAATACCGTAAAGGCTTGAAATCCGATGTAGATTAGCATATGCCAAACTGCATCGCCAAAGCTGGTATCAAAAGTTTCTTTAGTCGCCAAAATACGATCAAAATTGAAGGCACCCATTTGAATACCTAATACGCAGAGAATCAGAAGGGTGATAATGATAAAATAAGTTTTGAGATTTAAAACTTTAATAATTAATTCACTACCAAAGATAGTAAGTAAAAGTAAAACAATGCCTACGGCCACGATACCGATTCCATACGGTATGTCTAGAGAACTTTTTAATAGGGAGCCTGAACCTGCAATCGAAGTACTTACACCACAAATAATTAGCAAGATAAATCCTAATTCAAAAATGATAGAGAAATATTTTTCATAGGGGTGGAAAAGGGCATCACCAAAACTTCTATAATCGTAGGTCTTATAGTCTTTTGCTAAGACCAGGGCATTGCGATGTCCCCAGCCTAAGATTAACATGGCTACGATTGGTAGAAAAATAGAATACCAACCATATTTTACAAAATAATTAACTTCTTGGTTACCAGTGGCAAAACCTCCGCCACTATGAGTTGCAAACCAAACGGCTGCCATAGCAAATGCTGCTCCGAATGAACTAGAATTTGGAGTTCCCATACTTATCGCCTTCCTTGATTATTATTTTTAGTAACGAGGACATAGAAAAGCCCCTATTGACAACATGTCAATAGGGGCGATAATATCGCGGTACCACCCTATTAGGCTCTTACTTCAGACAATTTAAAGATAATGACTGATATCCTATAACGCGGATGCACGCTTTTGCCTAAATAAGTCTAAGCCTTACGTTGAGCAAAAGAATTCATGGGCGAGTTTCGCAAACTATATCTGTACCGATTTTCACCAACCACCGGATCTCTGAAACAGAATCATAATCGCTTTTTCCCAATCATTATTTTTAAACAATTTTAATTTTTGTAAACATTACACGCCTGCAGGACGAATTATCTACTATGATAGTACATTTGTTGGTATTTTGTCAATGCAATACTATTTAAATGTTAGATAATCTTAGAGAATCAATGAAATACAACAAAAAACTCTGGTTCTGGTAGAAAAAATAAGATCGTGATATAATCGTACTATCAATTTGACATTTGGGGTAATGAAATGGCGTATCAGTAACGAGGTTTACTGTTTTAAATAGAATGAATCAGGCGCTTTCCGTGAACCAGATATCGTGGTGCTTATTTTTAAGGAGGATACTATCATGGGGGATGTTACAACTAAAGTGGTCAATAGTAGTAAGGAACTACAGGATGTTTTTTGCTGGGCACAGCAGACAAAAACACCAATTCACCTTTATCCAGATCAATCAGTAAAAGACGGTGTGGTGCTCAATTTAAACAGTTGGAACCAGATTGAGCAGTTTGATGTTGACAATCTGATGGTCGTTGTACCGCCAGGTTTATTATTAAAAGATTTAAATCATGTTGCTACTGCCAAGGGATTGCGCTTTATTCCAGCTGATACACCAGCATTTGCTAATTTAACTATTGGCGAGTGGGCATATAGGGGTTGTCCCAATCCATCATCTTGGAAATATGGCGCTGGCAAGCATTTTTTGTTGGGGTCTAGCTATGTATTTCCGAATGGAGATATGACTCCAGTAGGGGGGAAATGCATAAAAAATGTGACGGGCTATGATTTCACCCGTTTTCTGACGGGTCCCTATGCTAATTTGGGTGTAGGGGTACAATATATTATTAAGTTAATGCCGCAGCCTGCTTTTCGAATTACCTATGAAGTAGAGGTCCAGTCAGTGGCTGATGGAGTACAATTAGTCCATGCTTTGCAGAAGCGTCCCGTGCCGCCAGCTTGGCTATTTTGGCTCGATAACATAGTGGGGCAAAAACTTGGTAATCAAGAACAAACAGGGCATCGAATCCTGTTTGAGGTAGATGGTAACGAAGCGGAAGTAGCGGCGTATGATCAAGTCATACGTAATATTCTGCCTAGTTGTAATGCGAGGTTTGTGACTGGGGATGGCGTATTGCCAGATTTATCATGTCTAGAACAACGACTCAATGAATTGTGGCTATTGGATGAATTTAAAATTCCTTATACCGAAGCGGTGAATTTTGCAAAGCAAGTAGAGCAACGACTAAAGCAGGATGGCTACCGAGGTGGTTTATTTGGTCAGTTAGCAGATGGGAAAATCCATATCTACGTGGAAAAAGAGCGCAATGATGTATTGGATCTTATGACGGATATGCAAGAGATAGCACGCAAAGTAGGGGGTGCAGCGACTCACAAGTATCAGCGATTGTATCAAGGCGGGGCAATCGGGAAACTGGTTGAACTGGAAATGAATTTTAAACGGCTACTAGATCCAGCGGGGATTTTTAATTGGCCAAAGGAGGCAGCAAAATGAGTCAACAGAGTATGCTCGAAGAAATTTCTAAAGAAGTGGTCAAATGCAGCCGCTGCGGTAATTGCCGATCCATCTGTCCAGTTTTTTTAGAAGAAAACAATGAAAATACTACGCCACGCAGCAAGGCGCGGATGATGGAAGCAGTGCGTGAAGGAGAATTGGAATTGACGCCAGCGATGCAGGAACGGTTTGACAAATGCTTACTTTGTAAAGCCTGCACAGTAAATTGTGGTTCAGGCGTGCGGACTGATACGTTGATTTTAGAAGCAAGGGCAGTGCTGGCAGAGAAACATGGTATTCCGTTACTGAAAAAAATGGCATTTACTGGTTTGCGTTATCGTAAACTATTTGATTTATTTTTGCGAAGTGGATCGTTGTTTCAAGGACTGGTATTCAAAAAAATGCGAAATGGTCGCGGGCGAATGGCTCGTTTCCCTTTGCCAGGAGCTGGGCTTAGTGTGCGGCGCGTGATACCGAATTTATCCTCAAGACCACTTCGTTCACGAGTTGATAGCGTTATAAAAGCGAAAACCCCAACAAGTAAAGGGCGAGTTGTATTTTTTACTGGTTGTACTCTGAATTATGTTTATCCGTCTGCTGGGGAAGCGGTAGTGAATATTTTGACTCATAATGGCTGGGATGTGATCATTCCAGAGAGGCAGTGTTGCTGTGGTACACCTGCTTTGGTTACTGGTGATTTGGACAGTGCCCGATTGTTAGCGCAGCATAATGTTAAAGTTTTGACGCAGGCAGGTGGTGATCATATTATTACTGCCTGCGGAACTTGTGGCGCAGCGCTTCAGCAAGAGTATGCAATGTTACTAGAAGGGGATTCTAGTTTGGAGCAATGGCGTAAGATATCCAAAAAAGTTCTGGATATTTCACAGTTTGTTGTTGAGCATTGTGATCTTTCTCAGTTAGGAAATTTACCTTTTAAGGTGACCTATCATGATCCTTGTCATCTGGTGCGAGGCATGAATGTATCGGCTGAACCACGAAAAATTCTTCAAACGATTCCAGGTATGCAATATGTAGAAATGCAACATGCCGATCGCTGTTGTGGTGCGGGCGGAAGTTTTAGTGCTTCTTACTATGAATTGTCTCGGAAAATTAATGACAAAAAAATAGATCATGCAGAAGCTACAGGGATGGAATATCTTGTTACGGGCTGTTCTTCGTGCCGGATGCATATTACAGATGGTCTCAGTCAGCGCAGTAGTACGATGAAGGTACTGCATACCGCTGAAGTGATTGATATGGCTTATGCTGCTGGCAGAAAGGAGGGAGGGACATGTTAAGTAATACAATTGTAGATGAACTGATAGTAGTGGTTGGTCGTCAGCATGTGTTGCAAGCATCTGAGGACTTGGTGATTTACTCGAATGATGCATCAATGTTTAGCCATAAGCCTGAAGCTGTGGTTCAGCCAGGCAATCGGGATGAATTAGTAGCGGTTGTAAAGATCGCGGCACGTTATCAAATCCCTCTTACTTGCCGTGGTGCAGCAACGGGCTTGTCAGGTGGCGCTATGCCAATCAAAGGCGGAATTGTGCTAGAAATGACCCGTATGAATCGGATTCTCAAATTGGATAAGGACAATCGAGTAGCTGTGGTGGAACCGGGGGTTATCACTTTTGATTTAATTACACAGGCAGCTACTGTTGGACTATTGTATCCACCTGATCCTTCCAGTATGAAAGAATCGACGATTGGGGGAAATATTGCGGAATGTGCTGGTGGCCCCAAAGGAGTCAAATATGGCATTACTCGCAATTTTGTATTAGGTATTGAGGCGGTATTAGCCGATGGTAGCGTCGTGGAAATGGGAAACGATGTAGATGGCGAGATGTGTGGACCAGACTGGACGATGCTATTTACGGGATCGGAAGGAACGATGGCTGTAATTAGCCGCATTTCATTGCGGCTGGTACGACCGCCGCAAGTGAAGAAAACTATGCTTGCGATTTATGATCAGTTAGATGATGCCGCGCAGACCGTGAGTAAAACAATGGCATCTGGAATTATTCCGACTACGCTAGAACTGATGAATAACTCTAGCATTGTAGCCGTAGAAAATTATTTAAAGATCGGACTTCCTATGACAGCAGGAGGGTTATTGTTAATTGAAGTAGATGGAGTACCCTCGACAGTGGAAGAAAATGCGAGGCGTGTTGAAGAAATATGCAAACAATGTGGGGCGATGGAAGTTAAGATTGCTCAGACGGCTGAAGAGACAGAGGATTTGTGGCGAGCTCGTAGGGCCATTGGTGCAGCGTTCGGCCGAATCGCACCCAGTAAGTTTGCGGAAGATGCCACTGTACCACGCAGTCTTGTGCCTGAATTGGTCAAACGCGTATTAATGCTTCAGGATAAGTATAATATACCGATTTTAATTTGCGGACATGCCGGTGATGGTAATATGCATCCTACAATTCTGTTTGATCGACGCAATACAGAGCAAACTCAGCGAGCAGAACAAGCACTCGATGAGTTACATTTTATTACCCTTGAACTAGGAGGAACACTAAGCGGTGAGCATGGCATCGGTGTTGGGAAAGCACCCTTTCTAAAGGCAGAAGCAGGAGAAATTGGCTATAAACTCGGACGTGATATTAAGCAGGTTGTCGATCCAGCGGGGATTATGAATCCAGGGAAAATGTTTTTTTATGAAGGCAAGTTATATTAAAGAACAAGTATCGAAAAGATCATTCGCCAAGCGAGGAGGCACTTCATATGGGATATGCAAGTTATGATTCGCCTTTTGGGAAAATCAAAATCGGTTATACAGATCAAGCCATTATACTATTACATCTTGTAGCAATAGAAGAAGATGTGGATGGAGGTATGCCGTCAAAATTAAGTGATTTAGCTTTTTACCAGTTGACGGAATACTTTTTAGGCAAACGAAAATCATTTACTTTTCCGATTGAAATGCAGGGGACCGATTTTCAAAAAAGAGTCTGGCAGGCATTATATGATATCCCGTATGGAGAAACAAGAAGCTATCAGGAGATAGCAATCGCAATTGGTAATCCAAAGGCATGCCGGGCCGTGGGTATGGCAAATAACAAAAACCCGATCGCAATTGTTGTACCTTGTCACAGAGTAATCGGTGCAAACGGCTCATTGGTAGGGTATGCTGGGGGACTTCTGATGAAAACTGCATTATTAGAGCTGGAAAAGAAAAATACTGCTGGGGGATACAATGGTTAATTTTTGTGGATGTGATTTTATAGAAAGTGCTGTTTTTTTAGTACTTTTTATATATTTTTTTTGATTTTATACTATAAATATTTGAATTTGTCCTTTCTATATGGTATATTGATATGCGTATAAACGGTCTATCATGTAAATGGAATACATCGTGCAGTGATGGAAATCCCTTTTTTGGATATTACCGTAATTTTTGTATATTATTATCAAAAGAAGGGAATTATAATGAATTTATTTCGAACTAAGAGCCTTTCCTCATTTAAAGGAGATACTAACAAACAAAATCTCGCAAAAAATATGGGAGCTTTGGACATGATTCTCCTAGGAGTCGGATGTATCATGGGTACTGGGATTTTTGTATTCACAGGTGTTGTAGCTGCAAAGTATGCTGGTCCTGGCATTGTGGTTTCTTTGCTACTATCTGCGATTGCTTGTGTATTTTGTGCATTGTGTTATTCTGAGATGGCTTCTACTATACCTTTTGCAGGAAGTGCTTATACTTACTCTTATACCACAATGGGTGAATTGATGGCATGGATTGTTGGGTGGAGTCTAATACTCGAATACTCTCTTGCTGCTAGTTTGGTAGCTGCTGGTTGGTCAGCCTATATGACTGGACTTTTCAAATCAGCTGGTATTGAACTCTCTAGGGCGTTTACCGCTGTTGCTGCTGATGGTGGGATTGTTAACATACCAGCAATACTAATATTATTATTTCTTACGATATTACTGGTGCGTGGTACAAAAGAAAGCGCGACTATGAATAAAATTTTAGTCGCTATCAAGTTATTAGCCGTATTTATTTTCTTATTTTTGGCTGGGCCAAAAGTCAATGCTACTAACTGGTCGCCATTTATGCCTTTTGGTTTTTCTGGCGTAATGACTGGGGCTGCTACCATGTTTTTAGCCTATATAGGTTTTGACTGTGTCGCAACTGCTGCCGAGGAGTGCAAAAATCCCAATCGTGATTTACCTATTGGTATCATCGGTTCTCTAGCTATTTGTGCTGTTCTCTATATATCGGTTGCAGGTGTGCTTACGGGAGTAATACCTTATCAAGAATTAAATAATGCTGAACCAGTAGCGTTTGCATTACGACAAATTGGTTATAATATGGGGTCTGCTTTGGTTGGTACTGGTGCTATCGCTGGTCTAACTACTGTATTATTGGCAGTTATGTATGGGCAGTCTCGCATCTTTTTTGCGATGTCTAGAGATGGATTGATTCCTGCTAGCATCTGTAAAATCCATCCTAAATACGGAACGCCGCATATTATTACCATCATCTCAGGAATTATTGTTTCGGTGATTGCAGGGCTAACTCCGGTTGATGTATTAGCTGAACTTGTTAATATTGGTACTCTTTTTGCCTTTTTTGCAACTGCTGTAGGCGTACTGGTATTACGGAAGACATCACCTAATTTGCATCGTCCATTCCGTTGCCCAGCGGTCAACTTTGTTGCTCCAGCAGCAATTATCTGTTGTGCTTATCTGATGTATAGCCTGCCAATTCAGACATGGATTCGTTATTCGGTCTGGCTTGCTGTTGGTTTGGTCATCTACTTTGTATATGGTTATCGCAATAGCATCTTGAAAGAATCGGATAAGGTGATATAAAAAGAAGTCGTCTAATAGCAATGATGAGTTTCAATATGTAAAGTTTGCGATCTACCTTCACTATCTAAAATCTGATTGCTCAAAAAGTCACGAATTTCGTGGCTTTTTTTCATTGTATGACTTTGATGAGATTTGGGTAGCAGATGAAGGTTTATATTGTGTTAAAGGGGACGGGATTCGACAATTTTTCACGGATTTTATTGTGCAAGCATTTTTATTATTATATAA
>CAXYVG010000111.1:0-10749 GCA_964292325.1 uncultured bacterium
GTTAGTTTTTATACACAAAAAAAGAAGCCTGAACCTCGCATTTTGCAAAGGTCCAGACTATTTTCGTCGTTACAAATGGTATGGTTCTGCGTATCATTTATAACGGTACAGAAATTGATGATTTCTTTCACTTGCGCTACCTTAAATCCTGAACTTCCTGACAGCACCTTGCAACTCTTCGGCCATTCGTGCTAGAGCTTGACTAGATGCAGCAATCTCTTGCATTGAAGCTGATTGTTCCTCCGTGGCAGCCGAAACCGTCTGGGTTTGCCCAGCGGTGCCTTTGCTGATTTGATCTATATCCCGTACCGATGTGACAATTTGTTGACTTCCAGAAGCCATCTGCTGAATGGCAGCCGAAATCTCCCCGACTTGGGATGAAACCTCACCTATGAGTGAAACAATCTCCTTAAATGCTCGTCCTGCATTATTCACTACATCAGCGCCAACCTTGACCTCACGAGTACCGTCATTCATGGCTAGAACAGCCTTGTCGGTATCTCCCTGAATATCTCCAATTAGGTCAGCGATTTGCTTTGCCGCCTCCTGGGACTGCTCGGCTAGTTTTCTGACTTCCTCCGCTACAACAGCGAAACCTTTCCCTTGTTCACCTGCGCGGGCCGCTTCAATAGCAGCATTAAGCGCAAGTAGGTTAGTCTGTCCAGCAATTCCTGAAATAGTTTCTACAATCTGTCCGATTTCCTTAGATCTTTCCCCCAACGTTCCAACCACTTCAGAAGAAATATTTACAGTATGCTCAATCTGTATCATCTGTTTGACAGCATTGCCAATTGCCTCACCGCCTATTTTTGCCGCCTCTGCAGCCTGATTCGATACTGCCGAAACTTGACTAGCATTAGACGCGACTTGTTGAACACTTGCTGCCATCTGCTGTACCACTGCGGACGTTTCTCCTACCGCATTCATCTGGCTTTCCGCACCATACGCTATATCGCAAATTGCTGTGGTGACTTGATTGGCAGCCTGGGCGGATTGATTAGCGCCAGCGGTCAATTGCTGAGATGAAGCACTAACTTGCTCTGCCGACTCAGCCACATGCTCAATGAGCCCTCTTAAATTAGCCTTCATTTGATTAAATGCTACAGCAAGTTGCCCCATCTCATCTGAAGATTTATTTTGCAATTTTTCTTTCGTTATTTCTCCATCCGCTATCTCATTAGCTGCTACAACTAACTGCTGAGCTACATTCGAAATACCTCGACTGATTACTATACTAATAGCGAGAGCCATCACAATAACCACAATGTTTAAAATTAGTAGTATTAGTTGAATATCGGATACTTGTTTCGCAATCCTAGCCTGCTCATTTTTTACAAACGCCTTGGTCATCAGTACTAATTCATCAGTTCCATTTGCAACATTTTCGTAGGGTTTACCTCCCTGCTGTGTATAAAGGAATAATTGCTCTTGATTGCCTTCTTGCTTTGCTTGCATAGCTTTTTCTGCTAGGATCTCATATGCAACTTTTTCTTGTTTTAACATTTTGATAAGGTTCTGAGCTTTTTCGGTAACGAATACCTTTCCCATGGTATCAATCTTTTTGTCCGACTCTATGCGTATATTATTGAATTTATCTCTGGCTGATGGATCACCCGTAAGATTAAATCGTCTAGTAGTTCCTGCTTCTTGAGCTATATCAGTAGCCAATTCTTCCGCTAGTAAAAGTTTCTCGACATTCCTATCCATCATCATTTGATACTCATCATTTATTTGCCCAGTTTTCATGTAAGAGTAGCCACTCATGATCGTAATAACAATGATTACAAACAAGAAGCCCCCCATAATCTTTTTACCGACTGTCATCTTCATCCTTCTTACTCCTTACTCCTCTACTATGCTCCAAATGGTCTCATTCTCCACAAATCCCCCGATTGTTCCCCTAAAGTATGAGCTACTGCGTTCATTGCTTGTACAAGAGCTTTCTGAGTTATATTACAGTGGCTTCCATGTATATCTGCACTGAAAGTCTCCTGGCTTAGTTCCTCAATTACTTCTTAGCATTAACCAACCTCCATAGTTCTTATATTCTCGGTATAGAAATAAAAAAAAAGCAGACCAATGCCTGCCTAAGAACAATTAACTTTGCTAATTGGCGGCCTGGCGATCATAGATTATATCCTTAGATCCATAGCTTTGCGTCCCTATCTTTCGACAGGTTTGCCCAATATTAAAATAGCTATTCCGAGTTTCGCCAATTAATGTCGCTCTTTATTAAACACTATTTATTTTTTCTTGTCAATAAAAATTTGTGACTATAGTCCTAAGTTTCTATCTTGCCTAGGATATTTTCTTTTTTTTAAAATTATATCCAAAAACAGCTGAGATGGTAATCCCAATTACAGCCTTCATATGGTAATATTTTTCTTAATTTTTCTGTCAATATCAATAACGGCATTATTACTAACACTCCAAAATCACTCCCCAGCAGCATTAATTTGGATATTTTTTGTTAGAGGAATTATGTAAAATTTAGCGTATTAAGTAATGAATGGAAAAATTACTAAAATGAATTGGAGTAAAATATGAAAGTAGAGAACTGCTTTGGTGAAAATAGTCTTACACCGATTTCTATATTATTTTGGATTACGTTACTAATAATCATTGGCTATATAGTAGGTATACAAAACTTTTTACTATTTCATTCTCTTGCCGAAGGGTTTACTATTCTTATCAGCATTTCTATTTCTATAATTGCTTTAAATACATATAAAGCTATGAAAAACAGTCTCATTCCAATTATCGGAATAGCTTATGCTTTTTCCAGTATTTTCGATATTGTACATGCTCTTTCTTATACGGGAATGGGTATATTTCCGGACAATGCCAACATGGCAACGCAGATGTGGATTATCTCCAGATATCTTGAAAGTGGGAGCATGCTTATTGCGGTTCTTTCATTTGATAAATCCATTAAAATTTCTTATATACTCACTACCTATTCTGTTGTGTCGGTGCTTCTTTTACTGGCGGTGTTCCAATGGCACGTCTTCCCTGTAACGTTTATTGACGGACAAGGTTTGACTTTTTTTAAGGTGTATAGCGAATATATCATATGCCTACTTTTTATTACCAGTATGATCTTGTTGCTGCGGTGCAAAAATCGTTTTTCAAAACAAATATATCAGCCGTTATTAATTTTTTTCATGGGCTCTATCTGCACGGAATTATCACTGACTTTATATAAAAGCGGTGGCGGATGGGAAAACGTAGTTGGTCATTTATTAAAAGTAATATCATTTATATTTTTGTATCGGGCAATTGTCGAAACAAGTTTAAAAGAGCCTTATAACCGAATGTATACTAAAGCGAGGCTGCTTGATTTAGCGTATGATTATATTATAGTAACGGATATGAATGATAGGGTTCAATTTTGGAACCAGCGAGCAGAAACAGGGCTCGGCTGGCAGGCCAGTGAAGCCCATGGACAGTTGCTGTGCAGTCTGCTCCAAACCCAGTTCCCAGAGTCCGAAACCTGTACGAGGGATAATCTTTTAACTCAAGGCTATTGGGAAGGGGAATTAATACATACCAAAAAAAACGGTGAAAAACTCATTGTCAAGAGTCATTGGACGCTAAATAGAGACACAGCTAATAACCCGATGTCGATATTAAAAATTAATCATGACATTACAGATAAAAAACGGTTTGAAGCGGAGTTTGACCGGCTTGATATTCTAAACATAGTGGGAGAAATGGCTGCTGGGATTGGTCATGAAGTCAGAAACCCCATGACGACGGTGCGCGGCTATTTACAACTCTTTCAGCACAAAGATAAGTTTACTGAGTATCATCCGCAACTAACCACGATGATTGAGGAGCTTGATCGAGCCAATACCGTTATCACAGAATTTTTGTCGCTGGCCAAAAATAAAGCGGTGGATATGGCATACGGAAATTTAAACGATATTATTAAGACAATCCAGCCCTTGTTGCAAGCAAATGCATTTCAGTTAGGACACGAGCTTCGTGTAAAGACCAGCCCGATTCCGGATATTGAGTTAGACGAAAAGGCAATGCGACAGCTGATTTTGAATCTTGTAATTAATGGACTGGAGGCTATGCAACAAAAAGGCGTTGTAACAATTCAAACCTATCTAAAAAGCAACCAGATTATACTCTGTATAGAAGATACTGGGACAGGCATTCCAGCAAAAGTAATGAAAAAATTAGGAACTCCCTTCCTGACTACAAAGGAGAAGGGAACTGGTTTAGGGTTACCAGTTTGTTATCGTATTGCCCAAAGACACAATGCCAAAATCAACGTAAGTACAAGCAACCAGGGAACCCTATTTTCGGTATGCTTTCCTACTTAATACTCAATTCTCACCTACCTATTACTCCCGATCTGCTTTTGGAAGTGACATGGACGTTAATTTTTTTATAGTATCTATATTTTCCATATAATGTAAACATCCCGCCAGTACTTTTATGCAAGTACTGGCGGGATGTTTATAAACTTTTTAAATCAATAAGGCCCTATTTTGTTTCCAAAATCAATTGGCCCCTTTTATTGGCATTCGAATCTCAACAGTTGTGCCTTCACCTAAAATACTATTGCATTTTATTGTTCCCTTGAATTGCTGTGTCACGATATTATATACGATATATAAACCGAGACCAGTCCCTCCCATTCCCCGCTTAGTCGTAAAGAAAGGATCAAATATCCTTGTCAGCACATTACTTTCCATTCCCTTGCCATCATCTGAATATGTAAAGATTACATCCCCCTTTTCTTCCCCTATTGTGATTTTAATTTCGCCTTCATCTTCTGGAGCATAAGCGTGAGTTAAGGAATTCATAATTAGGTTTGTTACAATTTGTGCAAAAGCGCCAGCGAATCCATATATGCTAATCTCATTACTGCACTCTACTGTAATATGTTGATTCGTTTTCTTAATACTAGGATTTACACTAAGCAAAATTTCACCAAGGTATTTACTAACATTAAATTCACGTTGGATTTCATTGGACTGATCTACGGAGACCTGTTTGAAGCTGTGTATTAGCCTTCCTGCTCGTTCTAAGTTCCTTAAGATAATAACAGAAGACTCTTCAATAGTCTCAAGATAGTATGCTAATTCTCGGCGGTTCAGTGTACCATTTGCACAAAGGTTCAGGAACTCTTTCGTTATCTGTTGCAAATGCGAAGCCGCTGTCACCCCAACACCTACAGGGGTGTTAATCTCATGAGCTACTCCAGCGACAAGATTACCCAATGCCGCCATTTTTTCTGATTGAATAACGTATTCTTGCATTTTCTTTAAATTTTCAATCGCTTGGATGAGTTCTTGGTTCGTATTCGCTAATCTAGCTTCCACCTGCTGACGTTCTACGATTTCACGCTGTAGTTCTGTGTTGACTTTCTGTACCTCATTATTTACAGTAATCAGTTCCTTGTTCATTACGATCAATTCTTGATTCGCGGATGCTAGTTCCTGTGTTCGTTTCTCAACCTTGGCTTCTAGTTCATCATGAGCCTGCCGTAGCGCTTCAGAGACCCGTTTGCGTTCCGTAATATCTTCCAAGACAGCATCAATCCATTTAAAATTCCCTGCATCATCATATTGTACAGTAGACGTACAAGAGCACCAAATAAAAGTACCATCTTTCTTACGCATAGCCAACTCTTTATCCTTAATGATCCCACTCCTGATTAGGTCATCTAGAAAACTCACTCGATCTTCGCCATTCCGGTATATCTCTTTTACTGGGACCTCCAAAAAGGCTTCGACTGAATCATACCCAAAAATATTGGCCATTGCGGGATTAGCTTGAATAAATCTTCCTCCATTATCACCATTATTTCTATAAACACCAATATTAACATTGTCGACAAGAGACCGATATTGTATCTCACTCTCACGAAGAGCCTCTTGCATGTTGGACAACTCTTCATACTTTTGCTGAAGTTCCTCTTGTGAAGCCATTATTTCTTCATAGAGCGCGCTCAATTCCATATTGCTGTTCCGAATTTCATTCTCTGCCACTTGACGTCTTCGGATATTCACCATAAGGATCAATATAAAGCAAGACATGATCGCAAAAATTCCCGTTGCCGTCCAAACCGCTACCTTATATTGCTCATAAAATGATTGAGGTCGATTAAATACTGTAGCGTCAGAGGGTAATTTATCTAGTGGTATGTTGTATCTTTCTAACTGCCTATAATCTAATACGATATCCGACACTGTAGACTCAACAATAGGTATGGCTGATGCTTTGTCACCACTTAGTATTCTGATAGCCAGTTTTGCCGCTGCTTGTCCTTGGCGCTTGCCTTCAATTAAACTCCCACCTACCGCCCCAGAGCCGTTATCAAAATAATACAATATATATGAGGGTACATTACTGCTTTCACTAAATAGCTTGACATATCGCTCCATCTCCATGGTGGTTCCTTCAATATCGCGGCTATAAGTATTGATTAATACAGCACTATTGTCATTTTTCGGTATCATACTTAATGTCTTCATAATGTCACCAAAGGTCAGCAGATTAAGATGAATAAGCTGAAAATTTGGATTCACTTTATATGCCGCTTCTTCCATCGGTCCTAATGTCTGAAGACCGCTCTCGGTATTGTCATAAGCCAAATAAATACGCTGTAGCGAAGGATTTAGCTTATACATAAGCCGAATGGTTCCCTCGGCATCAAATTTTTCGTAAACACCTGTAATATCGCTCTGCCCAGCCATTATTTTCTTTGCAGGCCCTTCCATAACACCAGTAAACACGATAGGAGCATTTGAAAAAAGTTCCTGTCGGTACTTAATCGCAAACTGCAAGGCCGCATCATCCGTTGTCATAACTAAATCTATCTTCCGATTGGCGTATCTTAATTTATACTGTTCATAACGAAGCCGCAGATTTTCCTCAGTCGGACCATATTTCCAGTCCATATATTCAACATGAAAAATAGGATCTGCACCTAGACTACGCAACCCCTGAATCATTCCTTCAGTCTGTTCATCTGACCATGTAAATTCCTTATGATACGAATTTAATATGACAATATTTTGCTGAATTGCAGCCCCAGTTATTTTAGGAAAGATCAAACCTAAAACCACAGTAATAAATATGGCTAGACTAAGACAAAACCTAACTTCTAGTCGCATAAGTAATCCCTCCTTAGCCCCTAATAAAATTAGGTAAGCCAGTCCTTTTCGATATATTTCCACAATTCTATACTTTTTCCTGCTTTTAAGGTAAAGAACTTCTGCCAGCTCTGCCAATACCATCATCCGCCCCACATAAAATAGCTTTTACTTCATCAGATAACAGCTCATTGGGGAGATACAAAAAAAATCGTCTCAGCCCCGATAAAACACAAGGGTTGAGACCATTTTTCGCCATTATATTTAAATTACTGATATAGCCGAATCCGCCCTAAACAATCATGTATTTTTTCATATAATAAACCAGCGGCAAACCAAACAGGAGCGTAATCCAAACGAATTAGCCCTTGGATATTAAAGATAGCCTGAGAATAATCCCAAGGCACCATGCCGATTGCTTGGAGCAGTAGCCAGCCTGTAAAATACTCTACAGCAAAATTGATCATCATCCAGACAGTCGCGCGCATCCACACCGGCCATATACGAATTTTTTCATGCACAGGTTCAAACAATATAATACTTCCATATATGGGAAACATCCACAAATAAGTTCTAGCCGTCAAGCAAACATCTCCATTTAATAGCGAACCTATACCTGTCCAAATAACTTCAAGACACCAGCCGATTAATCCATAAATGATAAAACGTTCCATATGAATAGTCTAATCTTATAGCAGAAAATTATTCACTGTTTTGCTAATATAAATAATACGGTTCTACGTAACAGGTCTAATGGCGAAATTTATTTACTGGCGCAATTACAAACTCAGCAAAAAAGCACGCGTATGGCGTGCTTTTTTGAACGCTTATTTCTCAAGCCAAACATCAATTAACTTGAAAAGCTCATTATAATCAATTGGCTTTGAAATATAATCATCCATACCGGCTGCAAGACATTTTTCTTTATCTCCCCTCAGTGCATAAGCCGTCATTGCAATAATGGGTGTATGAATACCCAGACTTTCTTCTCTCAATCGAATTTGTTTTGTTGCAGCGTATCCATCTAAATATGGCATATTAATATCCATTAATATTAAATCGAATTGTTCTTTCTCCGAAAGACCGACTCCTTCTCGTCCATCTTTAGCTAAGAATACCTCTAAGTTCTTTTTAGCAAGCAATATATTAGACAAGTTTCTACTCACTTCATCATCTTCAACAAGTAATACTTTGGGTCTAGCATCTTTATTCATTATTATATTGTCAACAAATCCAGTAGATACTGACAAATTCTCTACAGAATTATCTTCTACAGCAAAGGATGCTGTGAAAAAGAATTCACTTCCTACCATTTCCGTACTTTCCATGCCGATTTGTCCGCCCATCATCTCAATAAGTTTTTTAGAAATCACAAGGCCAAGTCCTGTTCCCCCGAATCTTCTGCTATTTGAATCATCAACCTGACTAAAGCGTTTAAATAATTTATCGACCTTATCTTTAGGTATTCCAATACCCGTATCATTCACACTAAATTTCAATACCATATTTCGATCCTGTTTTAGCATTGAGAATATGTTTATAGTTACACCTCCGCTAAAGGTAAACTTCACACTATTTCCAACTAAATTAGAAAGAATTTGTCTTAATCGTACAGAGTCACCGATTAGTTGTTGCGGAATATTGTCGTCGATATGTATTTTTATATATAACCTTTTCTGTTTTGCCGCAACGTTGAACAAATCAACAACTTCATTGACTGTTTCCCTAATATTAAAAGATTCGCTCTCTAAGTCCATTTTACCAGCTTCAATTTTTGAATAGTCAAGGATATCATTTAACACCCTGAGTAGTAATGAAGTAGATGATTTTACAATAGTAAGATAGTCTCTCTGTTCTTGCTGTAATTCTGTCATCAGTACCAAATCTGTCATACCGATGATTCCATTCATAGGGGTTCTGATTTCATGACTCATGTTAGCAAGAAATTGGCTTTTCGCTATATTGGCTTGCTCAGCTTCTACTTTGGCTGCTATAAGAGTCTTCTCAACTCCAATTCTTCTATTGATCTCATCTTTAAGGGAATCGTTGATCCTAGAAAGTTCTGCATTAACTGCTTCAATTTTCCTCTTAGCCTCTATGATTGTCTTTTCAGCCTTGATGGCTTCAGTTTTATCTAACCCTACTGATATGGCGCCAATTAGATTGCCAGCCCCGTCATGAAGAAGAGAATTATGCCACTCGCATAATAATATTTTTCCATGTCTTGTTATATTTTCATTAAAAGTAACGCGTTCTAAGCTTGATTGTATAATATTCGTCGCAACATCAGTTATCGTTTCTTTAACCTTCGCTGGCACTAAAAAATCTACAAATCTTTGACCAAGAATTTCTTCCTTAGACCAGCCAAACAGCTTCTCAGCTTTTTTATTCCAGTCAACAATCCGAAACTCTTTATCCCAAACCCCAAAAGCAAGCGGAGAATTATCATATAAACTGTGATAGAGCTCTTCACTTCTTTTTAAAGCATTTGCCATATTTTCTCGTTCAGAGATTTCTTCCTCAAGCAGAGCATTTGCTTCTTCAAGTTCGGCATTCATATCCTGCAACTGATTTGTACGTTCTGCTACCATATTTTCTAGTTGCGAATTTATAACACGTAGCTCATCTTTAAGCTTTTTATGTTCCGTAATATCATAACTATAGGAACGGCTCATTATATAATTGCCATTACCGTCCATAACTGCTGTCGCACTAATAAGTAGTGTACGCTTTGTGCCATCACTACACCTTAAATCAAATTCCAGATCTTTTACCCACCCATTTTTTCGAAATGCTGGGAATGATTTTGAAAACATTTTCAAACTATCTAGGGTTATAAACTCCGTAAACTTCCTTTTACCAACTATTTCTTCTCTGCTATGGCCTAACCATCTCAGTAGAGTATCGTTAATACGCACAATGAAACCATCTTTGTCGAGGGAGTGAAATCCGCAAGGTGAATTATTATAAAGATCCTCAACTTCTTCCAATGTTTTTTGCAGGCGTTCTTCTGTACTGATATGCTCAGAAATCTCTTCTTCTAGTAGTGCATTGACTTCCTCAAGTGCTATAGTTCTTTCTTTGACGAGCTCCTCTAGCTCAAAATTAAATTTAATCATTTTTTCTTCGTTTTTTTTCTGCTCAGTAATATCATTCACTATCGAATAGATAAATTCCCTATCACCGATTCTTACAGGGGTATTATGAATCTCTACAAAACGTATTTCACCATTTGCTAGACGATGCTGAAAGAAAAAATGATTCCGCTGTTGCCTTCTTGCTAGTGTAAGTTCGGCAGTAATTTGTTCCTTGGTTAAAGTATTAATGTCTGCTATTGATAACGTTAGCATTTCCTGCTGGCTATAGCCATAAAATGAACAAGCAGCTGCATTTGCATCAATAATTCCTTTAGTCTCAGGATCAATGAGTAACATGATAATATGTCTATTATTAAATAAATGGTTATAATGAATATTAATAAATTTTTTTTCTATACTAGTATCCCTAGAATTGATACCATTATTTTCACTCACAAATATACCCCACTTATTTTTGTTTTATCTAACTATTTCTATTAACCTTTCATAGCGTCTATATTTAGTATATAAGAGCAAAAATCCTGCCAAAGTTCTAC
>CAXYVG010000112.1:0-10740 GCA_964292325.1 uncultured bacterium
ATACTCCAAGTAGAAGATTTATGACTGTGTCTAGTTTCGATGAAATTACCACAGACAAGCCAGAACGTTCGTTGCTTGAAAGTCTTCAGCAACATGCTGGTCGTAATAATCAAGGCCGTATGACTGTTAGACACCAAGGTGGCGGTCATAAACGTCAATATAGAGTCATTGACTTTAAACGTAATAAAGATGGAATTATAGCAAAAGTGGCTACCATCGAGTATGATCCAAATCGCTCAGCAAATATTGCGTTACTTCACTATATTGATGGCGAAAAACGTTATATTTTGGCTCCTAATGGGCTTAAAGTTGACGATAAAATTATGAGCGGTCCTGAAGCAGATATTAAAGTAGGTAATGCGTTACCAATTAAAAATATTCCAGTAGGTACTTCTCTTCATAACATTGAAATGAAGATTGGTAAAGGCGGACAGATGGTTCGTTCAGCTGGTGCTTCCGCACAACTTATGGCAAAAGAAGGCGATTATGCTCTTCTTAGATTACCTTCTGGTGAATTACGCAAAGTGCATATTAATTGCAAAGCGACAATTGGTCAAGTTGGTAATTTGGAACATGAAAATATCACCAGTGGTAAAGCGGGTCGTACTCGTTGGCTTGGCATTCGTCCTGCTAACCGTGGTGTGGCTATGAATCCTTGTGATCATCCACATGGTGGTGGTGAAGGTCATTCACCTGTTGGTCGTAAACATCCTGTTACTCCTTGGGGTAAACATGCTATGGGTGTTAAGACTCGTCGTAATAAAACATCAGATAAGTTGATTGTAAAAAGACGTACGAAAAATAAATAAAGCCTAAGTTTTAGGGCTAACCAGATAGTGAAGGGAGGCTAATCAAGTGTCCAGATCAATTAAAAAGGGACCTTATGTTCATGCAAGCGTAATTAAAAAAATTGACGCAATGAACGCAGCCGGCGATAAAAAGGTTTTCAAGACCTGGTCGCGTAGTTCTACCATTCTACCTAGTTTCGTTGGACATACTGTTGCAGTACATGATGGACGTAAACATGTACCCGTTTATATGACTGAAGATATGGTAGGTCACAAGTTAGGTGAATTTGCACCTACTCGGACGTATAAAGGTCATTCAGGTTCAGAAAAATCGACATCATTACGGTAATTAGGTGATAGTTACTGGAAAGGGGGCTAGTATATGGAAGCTAAGGCAATTGCTAGACATATTCGCATTGCACCACGTAAAATTAGAGTCGTTATCGATCTAATTCGTGGAAAAAATATTGGTGAAGCGTATGCAATTTTGAAATACACGCCTAAAATTGGATCGGAAGTTCTATTAAAGGTGTTGGAATCCGCTATTGCAAATGCAGAGCATAATTATGATATGAACTCTGACAAACTGTATGTTGCCGCCGCGTATGTTGACCAAGGACCTACCTTGAAACGCATTCATCCGCGGTCGCGTGGTCAAGCTTTTAAAATTTTAAAACGCAGCAGTCACGTGACAGTTGTTGTAAAAGAAAGATAACTGGTGAAGGAGGGAAAACAAAGTGGGTCAAAAAATTCATCCTCATGGTTTGCGTCTTGGAATCATCAAGACTTGGGATGCCAAGTGGTATGCTGGTAAAGATTTTGCGGCAAATCTACATGAAGATTTAAAAATCCGTAAATTCATTAAAACAAAAGCTTTTAGTGCTGGTGTATCCAAAGTTGTAATTGAACGGGCTGCTAACCGTGTTAAAATTATTATTCATACAGCAAAACCTGGTATGATTATCGGCCGTGGTGGTGCTGGTATTGAAGAACTTAAAAAAACATTGAAAAAGCTTACTAGTAAGCAAATTGACATTAATATTGCTGAAGTTAGACAACCTGATATGGATGCACAGTTAGTTGCAGAAAATATTGCAGCTCAATTAGAAAGACGTATTGCCTTTCGTCGTGCTATGAAACAATCCATTCAGCGTACTATGCGTATGGGTGCAAAAGGTATTAAAGTAATGGTTGGCGGTCGTTTAGGCGGTGCTGAGATTGCTAGAAGTGAAGCTGCTCGTGATGGTAGTATCCCACTTCACACTCTTAGAGCTGACATTGACTATGGCACAGCTGAAGCACATACTACTTATGGCCTAATCGGCGTAAAAGTATGGATTTATAAAGGTGAAATTTTGCCAGAAGTTAAAAAAATCGCTACTGTTGAAGGGAGCGAACAATAATGCTACTGCCAAAAAGAGTGAAACATCGTAAACAATTCCGCGGTCGTATGAAGGGTAAAGCCCAAAGAGGTAATACTGTAAGCCATGGCGATTTCGGTTTGGTAGCTTTAGAACCAGCTTGGATTACTAACCGTCAAATTGAAGCAGCTCGTATTGCTATGACTCGCTATATTAAACGTGGTGGTAAAGTCTGGATTAAAATATTTCCAGATAAACCGATTACTGCTAAACCAGCTGAAACTCGCATGGGTAGTGGTAAAGGTTCAACTGAGTATTGGGTAGCAGTCGTAAAGCCAGGTCGTGTTATGTTTGAAATGGACGGCGTTGCTGAAGAAGATGCTAGAGAGGCCATGCGCTTAGCTGCTCATAAACTTCCTATTAAAACAAAATTTGTTAAGCGTGAACTTGCTACTGGTGAATCTTTTCATAAAATAGTAGTTGCTGCTGAACCGCAAGAAGAAGTGGGTGGTGAAGTAAATGAAGGTTAAAGACTTCCGAGAAATGAACGCATCTGAATTAAATCAAAAAATATCGGTACTCAAAGAAGAGCTATTTAACCTTAGATTTCAGCTTGCTACTGGTCAGTTGGAAAATCCAATGCGGATAAAAGAAGTAAAGAAAAGTATTGCCCGCGTAAAGACAATTCAACGTGAACAGGAAATCAAAGTCAATCAAGGGTAGCATTCGAATCGACGTTCTTAATTAAGAACGGAAGGAGGCTAATTGTACGTGAGTGAAAGAAATGATCGTAAAGTGAAAATCGGTAAAGTTGTTAGCGATAAAATGGATAAAACAGTTGTTGTCGCGATTGAACGTTTAGTACAACATCCGCTTTATAAAAAATCAATTAAGAAAACAGTGAGATTTAAAGCCCATGATGAAAATAACGATAGCCATACTGGCGATATCGTATCCATTATGGAAACTCGTCCACTGTCTAAAGATAAGCGTTGGAGAGTTGTAGAAGTTATTGAAAGAGTTAAATAGTTGAGGTTTAGAGTTCGTTGTTCATGAAATGACCTCGAATATTTAACCTTGAAAAGGAGGGACTAGGATGATTCAACAACAATCAATCCTTACTGTTGCTGATAACAGTGGTGCGAAACAAATTATGTGCATCAGGGCACTCGGCGGTTCATACCGTAGATATGCCAATATTGGTGATATTATTGTTGCGGCAGTGAAATCTGCTTCTCCCGGTGGTGCCGTTAAAAAAGGTGATGTCGTCAAAGCCGTAGTTGTTCGTTCCAAAAAAGGCTTACGTCGTCCTGACGGTTCATATATCCGTTTTGATGAGAATGCTGCAGTTATCATTAAAGAAGATAAAAGCCCTAAAGGTACTCGTATATTTGGGCCAGTAGCGAGAGAACTGCGTGAGAAAGATTTTATGAAGATAATCTCGCTGGCGCCGGAAGTAATCTAAGTTAGGAGGTATCCGGAATGTCAGAAGCGAAAAAGTTGCACATCAAAAAAGGCGACAAAGTTGTTATTTTGTCTGGTAAAGACAAAGGTAAATCAGCTAAAGTAATTGAAGCATTACCTAAAAAAGGCAAAGTGTTAGTGGAAGGTCTTAATACAGTAAAGCGTCATACTAAACCGTCGCAAAACCTGCCACAAGGTGGTATTCTAGTAAAAGAAGCCCCACTGCATTCGGCAAAAGTAATGTTGGTATGTCCAGCTTGCGATCAGCCTACACGCATTAAAAAGTCCCCTCTTGCAAATGGAGCTTTAGCTCGTACATGCAAAAAGTGCGGCGAAATTGTTGATAAAGATAAATAATCATGCAGAAAGGAGGTAACTATACTTGTCCAGACTGAAAGAAAAATATAATGATGAAGTAGCTAAAAGTTTAATGGAAAAATTTGGCTATAAAAACGTTATGGAAATTCCTAAAATTGAAAAAGTAGTTATAAATATGGGCGTTGGCGAAGCAGTAAGTAATCCGAAGATTTTAGATGTTGCAGTAAATGATATGACGATAATTGCCGGTCAAAAACCAGTAGTTACTCGTGCTAAAAAATCTATAGCAGCGTTTAAAATTCGTGAAGGTATGCCAATTGGCGCTAAAGTTACCCTGCGTGGACAACGTATGTATCAATTTTTAGATAAATTGTTAAACATTGCATTGCCACGTGTGCGTGATTTTCGTGGTGTAAGCCCAAAATCATTTGATGGTCGTGGTAATTATACTATGGGTATTAAAGAACAACTCATATTCCCTGAGATTGAATATGATAAAATTGATAAAATCCGCGGTATGGATATTATTATCGTAACTACTGCAAAAACGGATGAAGAAGCACGCGAACTGTTAAAGCTTATGGGCATGCCGTTCAGCGCGTAAAAGGAGGGACACTCGTGGCCAGAAAAGCAATGATTGAAAAATGGAAGCTGGAACCTAAGTTTAGTGTACGTAAGTACAATAGATGTAAGGTCTGCGGTCGTCCACATGGATACTTACGTAAGTTTGAAATGTGCCGTATTTGCTTTAGGGAATTGAGCTATAAAGGTGTCATTCCAGGAGTAACTAAGGCTAGTTGGTAGATTACAGGAAGGAGGTTATGTTTAAATGGTAATGACCGATCCAGTTGCAGATATGCTTACTCGTATTCGTAATGCAAACTCGGTTTATCATGATAAAGTAGAAATTCCTGCTTCAAAAATTAAGCAAGCAATTGCTCAAGTTCTGAAAGCAGAAGGCTTTATTAAGGATTTTGAAGTAATCAAAGATGATAAACAAGGCATTCTGAGAGCGAGCTTAAAATATGGTCCTAATCGTGAAAAGGTAATCACTGGTATTAAACGTATTTCCAAACCAGGATTGCGCGTATATGTGAAAAGCGAGCAAATGCCTCGTGTACTTGGTGGACTTGGTATTGCAATTATTTCGACTTCTAAGGGTATCATGACTGATAAACAAGCACGTCGTGATGGACTTGGTGGCGAAGTATTAGCTTTCGTATGGTAATTTTTTAGTTAAGGAGGTGCGCATATGTCAAGAATTGGTAGACAACCGATTGCTGTCCCTGCAGATGTAACAATAACAATTGCTGAGAACAATCTGGTATCTGTAAAAGGGCCGAAAGGCGAATTGACTCGTGCCATTCATAAAGATATGATATTGACATTGGAAGACAATAGTCTTGTGGTAACAAGACCTTCTGATGAAAAAGAACATAGATCATTGCATGGGTTAACTCGTACTTTATTAGCAAATATGGTTGAGGGCGTTACAAAAGGCTTTACTAAAACCCTTGAAATCGTTGGTGTTGGTTTTAGAGCAGCAAAAGTAAACGGAAAACTGGCTTTAACGTTAGGTTTTTCTCATCCACTAGAAGTAGAACCACCTGTAGGTATGGGAATTGAAGTTCCTGCCCCTAATAAGATTGTTATTTCTGGTATTAATAAAGAAGAGGTTGGCGCTTTAGCAGCTAAAATCCGTAAATATAGAGAACCTGAACCATATAAAGGTAAAGGTGTTCGGTATGAGGGTGAAGTTGTTCGCCGCAAAGTTGGTAAAGCTGGCGGTAAAGGCAAGAAGTAAGATTTTAAGCGGAAGGAGTGACCACTTTGATTCGTAAAGGAATTAAAAATAAAGCTAGGCAAAAACGCCATTTGCGCGTACGCAAGACCGTAACTGGTACTGCTGCAAGACCACGCTTGAATGTATTTCGTAGCCTAAGTCATATTTATGCTCAAATCATTGATGATGTGACAGGTACTACTTTGGTAGCAGCTAACACAATGGATAAAGATTTAAGTGTAGCAAATGGATATGGCGGTAATATTGAAGCAGCTAAAGTTGTAGGTGCAGCAATTGCTACTCGTGCATTGGCTAAAGGTATTAACAAAGTGGTATTTGACCGTGGTGGTTATATCTATCATGGTAGAGTAGCAGCTTTGGCCCAAGCAGCACGTGAAGCTGGGCTGGAATTTTAAGCAAAAGGAGGTAAGTGAATGTCCAAGATGATTGATTACACAACTCTCGACCTAAAAGAGAAAGTTGTATTCATAAACCGAGTTGCTAAAGTAGTAAAAGGCGGTCGCCGCTTTTCATTCAGTGCATTGGTAGTTGTTGGAGACGAGAATGGCCATGTTGGTGCCGGTCTCGGCAAAGCTGGTGAAGTGCCTGAGGCAATCAGAAAAGGTGTCGAAGATGCTAAGAAAAATCTGATTACTGTTCCACTTCGTGGCACGACAATTCCACATCAAATATTAGGTGTATTTGGTGCTGGTAAAGTATTCATGAAACCTGCATCAGAAGGTACTGGCGTTATTGCTGGTGGTCCAGTACGTGCCGTACTTGAACTTTCTGGAATTCATGATATTTTAACTAAATCATTGGGATCTAATAATCCTAATAATATGGTACGCGCTACTATTACTGGTCTGCAACAATTAAAACGTGCAGAGCAAGTAGCAGCCCTTCGTGGCAAAACCGTTCAGCAAATTCTGGGTTAAGGAGGAATTATAATGGCAATACTCAAAATCACTCTTACCAGAAGCCTGATCGGCAGACCAGAGGATCAAAGAGCTACTGTAAAGGCCCTGGGACTTAAGAAAACAAATACTTTTGTGATGCAAGATGATACTCCGGTTATTCGTGGTATGGTTCGCAAAGTTGAACATCTTGTAACAGTTGAAGAAATACAAGACTAATTTGAGAGGAGGTGCTAATGATGAAATTGCATGAATTAGCTCCTGCACCTGGTTCGAGAAAAGTTCGTACTCGGGTAGGTCGAGGTATCGGTTCAGGCCTTGGTAAAACATCAGGCAGAGGTCATAAAGGTCAAAATTCTCGTGCCGGTGGCGGAACACGCCCTGGTTTTGAAGGCGGTCAAATGCCTCTTTACCGTAGATTGCCAAAACGTGGTTTTTATAACAAGTTTAGCAAAGAGTATGCAATCGTGAATATTTCTGAACTTAATCGTTTTGAGGAAGGAACAGTTGTTGACCCAGTAGCTTTGATAGAAGCTGGGGTACTAAAAAATGTTCGTGACGGTGTACGTATCTTAGGTAATGGCGAAATTACTAAATCCCTTACTGTAATAGCGAATGGCTTTACCAAATCAGCGGAAGAAAAAATTATTGCTGCTGGCGGAAAAGTCGAGGTGGTATAAGTGCTTTCAGCTCTGTCTAATATACTAAAAATTACTGAGCTTAGACAAAAAGTAGTTTTTACGCTAATTATGTTTTTAGTATTTAGAGCCGGTACTCATATCCCAGTTCCTGGAGTTGATGTTTCAGTTATTGAGCAAATGTTTACCAGTGGTAATTTGTTTGGTTTGCTGGATTTGTTTGCTGGTGGAGCATTAAGTAAGTTCTCTATATTCGCAATGAGTATTACTCCATATATTAATGCTTCGATTATTATGCAACTTTTAACCGTTGTTGTTCCAAAGTTTGAACAATGGGCTAAAGAAGGCGAAGAAGGCCGTAAAAAGATAACACAAATTACTCGATACGGTACTGTCTTACTTGGTTTTGTTCAGGCGATTGGTATGGCTATTGGACTTAAGGAGGCAATCATTAATCCCGGTATTGGTTCGATTATACTGATTGCGTTAACACTTACAGCGGGAACGACCTTCCTAATGTGGTTAGGCGAACAAATTACGGAAAAAGGTATTGGTAATGGTATTTCGCTAATTATTTTTGCTGGTATTGTATCGAGAATACCTGATGGTATTTATGTAATTTATCAGTATTTGACTGCGGGTACCATACAATGGTACAATGTGTTGGCTTTTATAGCTATTGGTATAGCTATGATTGTGTTAGTAATTCTTATTTCACAAGGCCAAAGACGAATTCCTGTTCAATATGCTAAAAGAGTAGTGGGTCGTAAGACATATGGTGGACATTCTACTCATATTCCGCTGAAAGTAAATCAAGCGGGAGTTATACCAATAATCTTTGCGTCATCTGTGCTGATGTTTCCAGTAACTATTGCCCAGTTTGTTGATATTCCCTGGGTAAAAACGGTGGCAGATTGGTTTGCGTGGGGTACGCCTCTACAAACATTTTTGTATGCGCTACTGATCATCTTTTTCACGTATTTCTATACTGCGGTTACTTTGAACATATCGGATATGGCAGAGAACATGAAAAAATACGGTGGTTTTATTCCAGGACTGCGCCCGGGTAAACCGACTGCTGATTATTTGGATCGAGTCATGACCAGAATTACCCTTGCAGGTTCAGTATTTCTTGCGCTTATTGCCATACTGCCTAATTTTATTGCAGTTGTGACAAATATTCCTGGGGTCTATTTTGGCGGCACCGCCCTCTTAATAGTGGTAGGCGTAGCACTTGATACTATGAAACAGATAGAGGCGTTGATTCTTATGCGTCACTATCAAGGTTTCATGAAGTAGGGAGGTGTCTTCGTGTATATCCTGTTAATGGGACCGCCTGGGGCTGGTAAAGGTACACAGGCGGCTGAATTAGTTGCAGAGTTTCATATCCCACATATTTCAACTGGTGATATGTTTCGGGCAGCTGTTAAAGAAGGAACTGAACTTGGCAAACAGGCGAAAGCCTGCATGGATGCTGGTCAATTAGTATCTGATAGTATTACTATCGGAATCGTAAAAGAACGACTAGCTAAGCCTGATTGTCATAAAGGTTTTATTTTAGATGGATTTCCGCGTACGACAGAGCAAGCACATGCACTGGATGTTACATTGAATGAATTAAAAATAAAACTTGATCGTGTTATTAATATTGATGTTCCAGTAGGAGATTTGATTCATCGCATGACAGGTCGTCGTATCTGCAAAGGTTGTGGCGCTACTTTTCATGTAACATTTAATCCATCTACAAAAGGATCACAATGTGATAAATGCGATGGGGAAATATATCAGCGTGCTGATGATACTGAAGAAACGGTTACAAAACGTTTGACAGTATACTCCGATCAGACAAAACCGTTAATTGAATATTATTTAGACCAAGGTCTTTATAGTGAAATTGATGGCCGTCAAGCGATTGAAAAAGTATTTTCTGATATAGTAAGTACCCTGAGAGGCGAGTAGGTATGATCATCCTTAAATCAGAGCGGGAAATAAACTATCTGCGTGATGCAGGTAGGATAGTAGCTGAAACTCATGTTGAAGTGAAGAAAGCTGTTAAGCCCGGAGTTACTACGCTGGATTTGGATCAGATTGCCGAAAAATATATTAAAAGTCGTGGGGCAATTCCTGCATTTAAGGGATTCCATGGCTTTACGGGAAACATTTGCTCTTCAGTAAATGAAGAGGTAGTACATGGCATTCCAGGATTAAGAAAGTTAAAAACTGGAGATAATGTTAGTATTGATATTGGAGCGGTAATTAATGGATACAATGGTGATGCCGCGATTACTGTCCCTGTAGGCGAAATCGATGCGGAAGTGCAAAAGCTTTTAGATGTTACAGAAGAAGCTTTGTATAAAGGTATCGAAAGTGCTATCATTGGTAATCGTTTGAGTGACATTTCCCATAGCGTTCAGAAACATGTTGAACAACATGGCTTTGGCGTCGTGCGTGATTATGTTGGGCATGGTATTGGTCGGAGTATGCATGAAGATCCGCAAGTGCCGAATTATGGAAGTCCTGGCCGTGGGCCACGATTAAAATCTGGTATGACTTTGGCAATAGAGCCGATGGTCAATCTGGGCACATGTGAAGTAAAGACACTTGATGATGCTTGGACGGTTGTAACTCTTGACGGCAAGCGCTCAGCGCATTTTGAACATTCTATTGCCATCACTGATGGAAAGCCGGAGATTCTGACTAAATTATAGGAGGCAGCTCTGGTGTCAGTCTTGAATATATCAATTGGTCAACTTGTTACTAGCAATGCTGGACGTGATCAGACTAATGTTTATCTAGTTGTAGGGATTAATAAGAATAAGCTTCTTTTACTAGCAAATGGTAGAGAGCGTAAGCTTAATAATCCTAAACAGAAAAATATCCGACATGTCAATGTTCTTAAATCGATTGCCCAAGGTGTGGCGGAAAAGCTTCAATCTGGCGTGAAAATTTCAGATGAAGAACTCCGCCAAGCCATTCAGGTTTTATATAAACCAGATAATCTGTGATAAGCGGACTAGGAGGGATTCTCGTGTCCAAACAAGATGCAATTGAGGTTGAAGGTACGGTTCTCGAAGCCTTGCCTAATGCTATGTTCCAGGTACAACTGGAAAATGAGCATGTCGTACTGGCGCATGTATCAGGTAAGATCCGCATGAACTTTATCCGGATATTACCTGGGGATAAAGTAACTGTAGAACTTACGCCTTATGACTTAAAGCGTGGCCGTATTACCTACCGTTTCAAATAGCGGATTCGTAAAGAAGTTGGCTTTCGATGTAACGTTGATTGCGCGAGTTCGTGAATATATGAAAAGGAGGACTGGCAAATGAAAGTAAGAGCGTCGGTCAAGACCATTTGTGAAAAATGTAAGGTAATTAAACGCAAGGGACATGTAATGGTGATTTGCGAAAATCCTAAACATAAACAAAAGCAAGGATAGGAGGTGTACTATACATGGCACGTATTGCCGGA
>CAXYVG010000113.1:0-10668 GCA_964292325.1 uncultured bacterium
ACTTCAGCAAATTGTTCAAAAAATACTACGGAACCGCGCCTTCGCAAGTCGCCAAGGAAGAGCGAACGGTATAGGAGTATCAATAACAAGAAAAGGAGCCGCCCCGAAATTAATGGGTGGCTCCTTTTCTATATGGTCTAAATGCGAATTATCATGCTCTGCGTAAACGCGTTCTGATTCGCAGGGGATTCCGCCTAAGCTGCTATTACGTCACGGCCAAAAAGCGGCCGTTCTCGTAATAGCCTCTTAGTGCTCACCCCCTAAACGCGAATCATCACGCTCTGCGTAAACGCGTTCTGAATCCCAGAAATCTGTGCCTAAGCTGACTACCACACGAGGACAAAAAGCGTCCTCTTTGTGTTAGTCCTCTTAGTGCTCGATTTCTAGAGCGGGATTCATCACGCTCTGCTGTGTGTTCTTCGGAATTCTTTGGGTGTCTGGCCTTCCCGTTTTTTGAAGAGGTAGCTGAAATAATTAGGATCGTTGTAGCCTATGTCCATCGCGATGGCGGACAGTTTGTCATCCGTCCCGACCAACAACTCTTTCGCATGCTGCAGGCGGCATTCGGTCAGGAAGTCGATGAATGTCTGCCCCAAGGACTGCGAGAAGATGGTACTGAAATGCGACGGACTCAAGTTTACGGCCTCGGCCACGACATTCAGGGAGATATCCGGATCGGTAAAGTTCTCCTTGATGAATGCCAAGGCCTTTTGGATGACGCTCTGATACTTCACCATGGAAGGGTGGATGTGGGCCGCCATCAGGAAAGCCAGCAGCTTCTCGATGATCTGGGTATATTCCGTGGCATCGGCAGCCACCGCCGCCAGTTGATCCAGGTCGTTCATTTTTTCAAGCAAAGGTTGCTCCGAACCGGGCTTCTTTTTTTGGACAAGATGGCCCAACTCGGTCAGCACGAAAAAGCGGAAGAGCCGGTGCCGATCTGTATCGCAATCGGAGCGATCATCGGAGCTTGGCAAGGTTATTGGGTAGCCTACTTCGGCATCCCGGCTTTCATCGTAACGTTGGCAGGATTGTTGATGTTCCGCGGGCTGACACAGGTTGTGTTGGGCGGGCAATCGTTGGCGCCTTTTCCTGAAATATTCCAAAAAATCTCTACAGGTTACTTGCCTGATCTGACTGACAGCAGCATCCACTTGTTGACGATGATCTTGGGTGTACTTATTGCCGCAGCCCTCGTCTTCGGGCAATGGCGGACACGCGAAAAACGCAAAAATAATCTGTTCGAAGTGGAATCAATGAATATGTTCATGGTGAAAGCAGTTATGACTGCTGTGGTAATGATCGGTGTGACTTATATCTTCGCATCCTACCAAGGCTATCCTGTCATTTTGGTCATCTTGGGAGTCATCGTAGCAGCCTATGCGTTCTTGACGAACAAAACGGTTGCGGGACGCCAAATTTATGCAACCGGTTGAAACCGTAAGGCGGCAGAATTGTCCGGTATCAAAACGAAGAAAATTACTTTCTGGGTATTCGTGAACATGGGTGCGATGGCTGCTTTGGCGGGCCTGATCTTGGCAGCGCGTCTGAATGCGGCTACACCGCAAGCGGGTACTTCCATGGAGCTGGATGCGATGGCAGCCGTCTACTTCGGCGGAGCCTCCACTTCAGGCGGTATCGGAACGATCGTGGGCACGATCGTCGGTGGTTTGGTTATGGGTGTCTTGAATAACGGAATGTCCATCCTCGGCGTCGGCGTCGACTGGCAGCAAGCGATCAAAGGTTTGATCTTATTGCTGGCCGTAGTATTGGACATCTACAACAAGAAAAAGAAAGCAGCATAAGGGGTTGAAGCAGATGACCGAACAAAAGACAGCCTTATTGATCTGTACGGCAGGCATTACGACCGGCTTGCTGGTGAAGAATGTGCAGAACGCGGCGGATGAAAGAGGACTGGACATTCATGTCTACTCAGCCCCGGCGATCATCGCGGAGCAGGCGATCCAAAGTCAAACGATCGATGCCCTGATGATCGGCCCGCAATCCAAATACGAAATCGCGCGGTTGAAGGATTTTCTGACTTATAAAGCCGTACCTTACAAGCTGATCTCGAGGGAAAATTATGAGATCCTGGACGGGGAAGCTGTGCTGGAGGAGATCATCGCGTTGATCGGGGAATAAGAAAAAGAATAAGACAAAACAGCCAGCGCAAAATGCAAGTAGTTGTAAAGAAGAATTATGAACTGAGGATCAAAGGTAAACTAAATACAGACAAAAAACGCCTTGAATTGAGATTTTAAGGCGTTTTTTCGTTTGTCAGCTTTGCAGGATATTGAACTTTAAAAATTGAGAAATGCTATAGCTTATGATATACTTCGATTTGTATAGTTCTGTAATTTAAACTGTTTATAGGTGGTGTTAGCTATATGGAATTTAACGAAGTTGTGAAAAAAATACGTTTAGAATTGGGGCTTTCTCAAGAGGGGCTTGCACGCGAACTCCATGTTGGATTTACTACTGTAAACAGATGGGAAAATGGTCGCACAAAACCAAATAGAATTGCTATGCATGCTTTGGTTGAGTTATGTAAAGATAAAAATGTAGACCAGGGATTAATTGAAGTTCTGGGAAAGTGATCTTTAATAAATAATAATCGAACGTAAGATAAGGATATTTATTACATATTGTTATGATGGAGGCCGGATGATGAAAACAGAAAAGCAGATAGAGTCAGCTTTTATTGAAAAACTTAAAGACTTAAAGTACATATATCGCGATGATATTAGAGATAAAGCATCTCTTGAGGCTAATTTTAAACAACATTTTGAGAAACTGAATCGTGTTAGATTAAGCGATTCTGAGTTTGCGCGTCTTAGAGATGGTATTATCACTGCAGATGTATTCACTGCCTCTAAAACTTTACGAGAGATTAATACCTTTAATCGTGATGATGACACGCCACTTCAGTATACTCTCGTGAACATCAAGGATTGGTGTAAAAATGAGTTCGAAGTAATAAATCAGTTGCGTATAAACACAGATAACAGTAATCACCGCTATGATGTTATTATCCTTATAAACGGTGTGCCTGTAGCCCAGGTGGAATTAAAATCGCTTACCATTACACCTAAAAGGGCAATGGAACAAATTGTAGAATATAAAAATGACCCAGGCAATGGTTATACAAACTCTTTGCTTTGCTTTATGCAACTTTTTATTGTGAGTAATGAGAGTAATACATATTATTTCGCCAATAATCCCAAAGAACACTTTTGTTTTAATGCAGACGAGCGATTTTTGCCGATTTATCAGATGGCAGATGAGGACAATAACAAAATTACTCATCTGCATGATTTTTCTGAGAAGTTTTTACCCAAATGCACTCTTGGTCAACTTATAAGTCGATACATGGTACTTGTTGTAAGTGAACAAAAATTGATGATTATGCGCCCGTATCAGATTTATGCTGTAAAGGCAATAATGGATTGTATTGATCAGAATCGTGGAAACGGATATATCTGGCATACTACGGGGAGTGGGAAAACACTTACTTCCTTTAAAACTTCAACACTTTTAAAAGATAAACCTGAAATTGAGAAGTGTTTATTTGTCGTTGATAGAAAGGACCTTGATAGACAAACTCGATTAGAGTTTAATAAATTTCAAGAAGGCTGCGTTGAAGAGAATACAAACACAGAAAGTTTAGTTAAGCGGCTTACATCGGATGACTATCGTGACAAGGTTATTGTTACCACAATTCAAAAGCTTGGGCTCGCTCTTGATGAAAACAGCAAACGCAACCAAGAAAAAAAGAAAAGAGGAGAACTTACCTATAAAGACCGCTTAGCAAAACTCAGTGACAAGCGTATGGCAATTATTTTTGATGAATGTCATCGTTCTCAGTTTGGTGAAAATCATGAAGCAATTAAGAGTTTTTTCCCGAAAGCACAACTTTTCGGCTTTACTGGAACACCTATATTTGAAGAAAATGCAACGTATAAGCAAATTGATGGCACCGTTGGATCTTATATCACAACAAAGGATGTTTTTGAAAAAGAATTGCATGCTTATACCATAACGAACGCCATTGATGATCGCAATGTTCTTCGATTTCATATCGATTATTTTAAGCCCGAAGATTTAACAAAGGCAGCAAAAGCTTCTGACTATGTTAGTAAAAAATCAATTGTTGAATCGATACTTTCAAAACATGATATCGTTACAAATGATAGGCGGTATAATGCAATTTTTGCAACGGCCTCTATCAATGATGCGATAGAATATTTTCGGATTTTTAAGTCATTACAAGAGGAACGTAAAAGTAATGAAGGGGAAAGTTTTAAACCCCTCAATGTAGCCTGTGTCTTCTCTCCACCTGCCGAAGGAAATAAGGATGTTAAGCAACTACAAGAAGACCTACAGCAAGAAAAAGCAGATAACGAACAAGAACCTGATAAGAAAAAAGCTGCACTTAAAAGCATCATTGATGTGTATAATATGGACTTCCAAACAAACCATAGTATAAACGAATTCGATTTATATTATCAGGATGTGCAAAAACGAATCAAGGACCAAAAATACCCTAATTCTGACTGGCCTCATGCAAACAAAATTGATGTAACCATAGTGGTAGATATGCTTTTAACCGGGTTCGATTCAAAATATCTTAATACTTTGTATGTTGATAAAAACTTAAAGCAACACGGCTTAATTCAAGCATTTTCAAGGACAAATCGTGTTTTAAACGACACAAAGCCTTATGGAAATATTCTTGACTTTCGAGGGCAAGAAAAAGAAGTAGATGCAGCAATTTCATTGTTTTCTGGAAAAGAAAACAGTAGTAGAGCAAAAGAAATTTGGCTTGTTGATCCAGCTCCTGTCGTAGTTGAAAGGCTTGAGAAGGCAGTTGCCGACCTTGAAAAATTTATGGAATCGCAAGGGTTAGAATGTAAGCCAGAGAAAGTAAATAACCTTAAGGGAGATGCGGCACGAGGCGAATTTATCAATAAATTCAAGGAAGTTCAGCGACTAAAAACACAGCTTGACCAATATACAGAAATCAAAGATGAGCAAGTGGCAAAAATTGAGAAATTATTGCCTGAAGATACTTTGCGTGCGTTTCGCGGTGTGTATATTGAAACCGCTCAAATGTTAAAAATGCAACAAGGCAAAAATATTAAGGATAAAGATCCTATGATTGAACAGCTCGATTTTGAGTTTGTTTTATTTTCATCAGCCATAATTGATTATGATTACATCATGTCACTAATTTCGAAATATACACAACCTGATGTACCTAAAAAGGAAAAAATGAGCCGTGAACAGCTCATTAGTTTGCTTTTTTCAAACTCGAATATGTTGGAAGAACGTGAGGATATTATTGCTTATATCAATTCTTTGGAAGCCGGAAAAGGTTTAAACGAAAAAGCAATAAAAGCTGGTTACCAAAAATTTAAGGAAGAAAAAGCTACCAAAGAAATGGGATCACTTGCCTTTAAGCATGGCATTGAGTCTAAAGCTTTGCAAGCTTTTGTAGACGAGATTGTAGGACGTATGATATTTGATGGTGAAAGATTAAGCGATTTACTAGAACCACTTGGACTTGGATGGAGAGACAGAACAAAGAAAGAATTGGAACTAATGGATGATTTAATTCCGCTTTTAAAAAAGCTGGTAAGTGGACGAGAGATTGTGGGGTTGAATGCTTATGAATAAGAAAAAGAAAGTGGCTGTAGTGTCTAAACTAAGGTTTCCAGAATTTAAGTGCACTGGGGAATGGAAAGTAACACAACTTAACGTGTTAGCCGACAAAGTAACTACACGAAACAAAGACAATTTGATAGCTCGTGTGCTTACAAACTCAGCTGTTGAAGGTGTCATCGATCAAAGTGATTATTTCAATCGTGAAGTTGCAAATCCAAATAACCTTGAGAATTACTTTATAATAGAGGAAAATGATTATGTTTATAATCCACGAATATCTGTAACGGCACCCGTGGGCCCTATATCAAAAAATAAAGTTGGGAAAGGTGTTATGTCGCCTCTATATACAGTATTTAGATTCAAAAATTATCACAATGATTTTTATGAACAGTATTTCAAAACACCTTTATGGCATGATTATATAAAGAGCATTTCGAACACAGGCGCCAGGCATGATCGTATAAGTATTTCAAATGATAACTTTATGAGAATGCCTTTACCTTACAGCTCTGAGTCAGAACAACAAAAAATTGCTGATTGTTTGATAACGCTTGATAAACTTATCACTGCTGAGGATTATAAGCTCGAAGCGCTTAAAACACACAAAAAAAGCTTAATGCAAAAATTGTTCCCTACAGATGGTGAAACTGTGCCTGAATGGAGGTTTCCGGAGTTTAGGGATAGTGGAAATTGGGAAGGAAGAAAGTTAGGAGATGTTTGCACTTCTATTTTTTCTGGTAAAAGTAAAAAATCTATTGAAAAAGGAAGCTTCCCCCTTATAGGCTCAACTGGTCAAATAGGTTTTTGTGATACAGCAGACTACAGTGGCGAGTTAATTTTAATTGCACGTGTTGGTGCGAATGCAGGTCAAGTTAATTTTTACTCAGGAGATTGCGGAGTTTCTGATAATACGTTAATTTTAAACGTTAATACTGAATATGTTATCGGATTATTTTTGCGTAAGTGGCTTGAAAATTTTAATGTAAATAAGTTGACTTTTGGTTCTGGGCAACCGCTTGTAACCGGCAGACAATTAAGAAATATTGATATTTGTATTCCACAATTAACTGAACAACATAAAATCGCTGATTGTCTATCTACCTTAGACACGCGTATAATGGTTCAGGCCAAAAAAATTGAAACACTAAAAATTCATAAAAAGGGACTAATGCAAGGGCTGTTTCCTTCTATTAACGAGGTGAATGGATGAGTTCTCAACCTACAACCTCTTATTTTGCAAATTTGAATGAACTTGTAATTCATTTTAGAACGCTTCTGGATAGCAAGAAGTATGTACTCCTGTTTGCCTACAATGGTACGGGGAAGACTAGGCTTTCGGGTGCTTTTAAAGATTTAGGAAAGCAAGCTAATACCGAAACTGGGATAAGTACAGCAGACACGCTTTATTATAATGCTTTTACTGAAGATCTGTTTACATGGGATAACGATTTAGAGGGAGACACCAATAGATATCTGAATATCAATAGAAATTCCCGCTTTTTCGATGGCCTGAGAGAACTAGAAATGGAAAGTCGAATTCGCCGTTTTTTAAGACGTTATGCTGATTTTGATTTTTCAATTGATTACGAAAATTGGACAATTAGTTTTTCCCGCGAAGTAAGAATCGATGATGCAACTGAAAAGATAGAAAACATCAAAGTATCTCGTGGCGAAGAAAACATTTTTGTTTGGTGCTTTTTCCTTGCGGTTATCCAACTTGTAGTTGACCAAGAACAGGCGTATAGTTGGGTTAAATATGTATATATTGATGACCCTATCTCATCTTTAGATGACAACAATGCTATTGCAGTTGCCAGCCATCTTGCACAGTTGCTAAAAAGTCAAGATGAAATTAAAGTAGTCATATCATCACATCATTCATTATTTTTCAATGTAATCTATAATGAGTTTAAAAAAACGAAAGGGAAGGACTATTTTTTATCAAAAAATAAGGAAACTGGTGAATTTAGTATTCAAGATACTGGAGATACGCCTTTTTTTAATCATGTTGCTTTAATAAAAGAGTTAAGTAAAGCAGCGAACACTGGTAGACTTTATACTTATCACTTCAATATTTTGCGCAATATTCTTGAAAAGGCAGCATCCTTTCATGGATTTAAAGACTTCACTGAATGTATCAAGCCTGATGAAGATGATGAAGAAGGGGTTATATTTGCAAGATATGTAAATATATTAAGTCATGGAAACTACTCGCTTTTTGAACCTAAAGAAATGCTTGACGATAATAAGGAAGTATTTAGGAAAATATTACAAGGATACATGGAATCATATCGATTCAATCCTGAATTATTTAACGAAGAATCGAGGATAGAATAATGAATGATAATCAACAAAAACAATTAGGTGCAACCCTTTGGGGGATTGCAGATAAACTGCGAGGCGCAATGAACGCTGACGACTTCCGTGATTATATGCTATCATTCCTTTTCTTGCGTTATCTTTCTGATAATTATGAGGAAGCTGTGAGGAAAGAACTTGGTAGTGATTATACGCTATGTGAAGAGGAAATAAAAAACATCAATACTATTTACAAGCAAAACGAGAAAATTGATATACTAAAAGAACATGTAGAGAATTATTTTTCCAAACAGCAGTTAGAAGAACAGACAAAAGAGATGATGACTGATGACCATTTAGCATTTTTAGAATCTAAAAAATTAACACCACTTGTGCTTTGGTATAGTAATAATTTAGATCAAGTAATCACATTTGAGAAACAAATGCGTCGAAAAATTCATTTTGTAATTAAGCCACATTATCTTTGGAGCAATATTTATGAGTTAGCTCGTACACAAAATAAAAGCCTTTTAAAAACCTTACAAGCAGGGTTTAAGTTCATAGAAAATGAATCCTTTGATAGTACGTTTAGAGGATTGTTTTCCGAAGTAAACCTTGATTCTGATAAACTTGGTAAGACTTATGATGCTCGTAATAGAATGTTGTGTTCTATCATTACCGAAATTGCTGAGGGAATTTCCGAGTTTCCTAATGAGAGTGATATTTTAGGAGATGCCTACGAATATTTAATAGGGCAATTTGCATCGGGGTCAGGCAAAAAAGCTGGAGAGTTTTATACTCCGCAACAGATTTCAACAGTTCTTTCTCGGATAGTTACATTAGATAGTCAAGATCCAAGTACAGGCAAAAAGAAACAAATTAAGAGAGTACTTGACTTTGCCTGTGGTTCTGGTTCGCTTCTTATTAATGTTAGAAAACAACTCGGGGAAAACGCTATAGGGCAGATATACGGACAGGAAAAAAACATTACTACTTATAACCTTGCACGTATGAATATGTTACTCCATGGGTTAAAAGATTCGGAATTCCAAATTTTTCACGGTGACTCACTCCTAAATGATTGGGATATTTTAAACGAGATGAATCCAGCAAAAAAAATTGAGTTTGATGCGGTTGTTGCAAATCCTCCTTTTAGCTATCGTTGGGAGCCAAACGATACATTAGCAGAAGATTTTCGTTTTAAAGGTTATGGTCTTGCACCAAAATCTGCAGCGGACTTTGCATTTTTGTTACACGGATTTCACTTTTTAAGTGATGAGGGTACGATGGCAATTATTCTACCGCATGGTGTTCTTTTCCGTGGTGGTGTAGAGGAAAAAATCAGAACAAAGCTTCTAAAAGATGGGAATATTGACACTATTATTGGTCTACCTGCTAATCTATTTTTCTCTACTGGTATTCCAGTTTGTATTCTTATTCTTAAAAAGTGCAAGAAATTTGACGATGTGTTATTTATCAATGCGAGTGAGTATTACGAAAAAGGAAAGCGTCAAAATGTTCTCTTGCCAGAACATATTGATAAAATAGTTGAAACATATCAATATCGAAAAGTAGAAGATAAAAAATATTCCCGCCGTGTTTCAATGGAAGAAATCGAGAAGAATGATTTCAACTTAAACATATCAAGATATGTTAACACTGCAGCGGAGGAAGAAATCATTGATATTAATAAAGTAAAAGAAGATTTGGAGTCAATTGAAGAAACAATAAGAAATGCTAAAGCTCTCCATAATAAATTTTTGAAAGAGTTGGGTTTAAATGAATTACCTTAAATCAGACCGAACAAAAGTCGTAATGACTTCTAGCGGGATAATTTGATGGATCCATTTTTTTCCAAGGAGTTCATTAATTTTCAGGAAATCATCGTCACTGAAGGCTTCCAATAGGATTTTCCCAACGGACGGCACCACGTGTTTAGTTGAGCACTCTAGATTTTTTCAGGGCTAAATTACCATCAAGTTTAAGTTCCAGTGCTGCGTGATCGTTAAGGAAATGAAGCAGACCATAAAGTGTACCTCGATATGGCTTCAGCTAGCGATAGCTAGCCAACCTTTAATCATCACTCATTTCCGTCTCACTAGTGATTAGGACATTCATGATATTAAACTTATCAATAAATGCAATTTGTTCCTCATCGATGGAACTATGTGGCATGAGTCTCTTGATTTTCCCTGTATCTTCATCGATTTCTTTTCCAAGGTTTTCTGCCCATGGGTGATACAACCGTCAGAATCCAGCATGAGGGAATCTTGCCATTGGCATGACACTTGATGTCATACTCATAGTGAAGTAGCGTTAAGGGTACGTTGGGTTCAGCATGGCAATGGTGCACGATTTTAAAACAATCATGCCGAAAACTAAATTTTCAATAGCTTTGTATGGATAAAGAAGTTAGACAAAGAGAGGAAAGAAGTATCAAAAACAAATACATGGTTTGTGCCTTCTTCTTGACTTCACCTAACCTCAAGGGTTTATGATGGAATCAGCAATGAAGATTCGGAACGGAGGAAAAAGAAATGAACAGACCTTACAGAACGATTTGCCACATGGCGATGTCGATAGACGGGCGTGCGGCGGGGCATTATTTAAGTGCAGCCGAATTCGGACCGTACGGAAAGGCCTATGAGGAGACGCTACAAGCTTACGGTTCGGACAATTGGATCTGCGGGCGGATCACGTTCGAGC
>CAXYVG010000114.1:0-10570 GCA_964292325.1 uncultured bacterium
AGTAAGAATCAAAAGTTGATGAAAAATTGGGTATGAAAAAAGCACTATCAGTTAGGCGCTGATAGTGCTCCGGTGAAAATTTGCTGTAAACAAATTTCGTTTCTTAAGATTTATTATAGCAGATTTTCGCTTGATTTGTATAGAAAAGTTAAGCGAAAGGATTTGAAAATTTATGAAAACATTTTCGTTCATCAACAAAAAAGGCGGCGTTGGCAAAACAACAATTACAGTTAATATGGCATATGCCATTGCAGAAAGCTGTGATTTAAGAGTATTGGTCATAGATAATGACGATCAGGGCAATGATTCGCAGTTTTTTGATGCAGATCCGGAAAAATCATTGGCAGATATACTGTTAGGCAAGGCGGATATTCAAGAGGTTATCCAGCATACGCGCTATCCAAACATTGACATTGTTGCCAGCGGTACTGCTTTACTAGATGCCAATGTGGCCGTCATAAAAGATGAGGAGATTGTGCAACAGACCATTTTAAAGGAAGCCTTGGAAATAATTGCTGCAAATTATGATGTATGTCTTATCGATAATCTCCCGACAATTAATGCCTCTGTTATCAATGCCTTGGTAGCCAGTGATGAAGTCATTATTGTGACAACACCGGATATTTATGGTATTCGCGGTGTTTCACAGATGGCCGACTATATAGAAGCAATTAAAGAATATAATGCTGCACTGCGGTTTCGCGGCTGCCTTCTCAATAAATTTTCCTCTACTCCGCATGGGTTCCACTGTATTGAACTATTAGGCAGTCAGTTCCCTTTGTTTAGGACAAGAATTCGTTATACAAAAGACAAGCTGGAAGCGTCGGCGGAAGAAAGAAAATCTATTTTCGAGTATTCGCCCAATTGTGGATTTGCACGGGATCTTGTGCAGTTTTTAAAAGAACTTTTAGCGGGGGAATAAAATCATGAAAAAACAGTCAGCAAGCTTAATTGCAAAGCTTTTAAATAAAAATTCGCAGCCGGGACAGGGAAGCAGTAATGAGCTTAAAACTACAGAAGAAGTCATCATGAGAGATGTTCATGAACTGGTGCCGAATCCTAAAAATGAAAAGTATAGTCTGGATAATATTGAAGAGCTGGCGATGATGATCCAGCTTACCCATAATATAGAGCCGATTATTTTAAAGACGATGGAGGATGGCAGATTTATGATTACCAGCGGCCATCGTCGCCGCTTGGCACAGCTTTATCGCTTAGAAAATGGAATGACGGATACCCCTATGGTTCCGACCATTACACGGGAAATTATCAATGATTTTGAGGATGCCATAACAGATGATGAAATGGAAACGTTGAATATCGTGTTTCCGAATAAAGGGCAGCGCAGAAATCTGACACCTTCGCAGGAAGCGGATGAAATTGCATTGATTAAGCCCATTATCAAGAAACTTTATGATTATCAGAAAGCGGCTGGAAATATTGATGGTAAGTTTAGGCCTTATTTTGCCAATATCCTTGGCATTTCGGAGACTTCCTTGCAGCGTAAAGAAGCGATTCGGAAGGTTTCAGAGGAAGTTAAGGTGGAGATTGATTCAGGAAATATTACAGCCACGGCTGCAGCAGAACTCGCAAGCATGGATAAAGAAGAACAAAATTTAGTAATTGAGGCAATTAAGGATCGGGGCGAAGAAGTTACGGTACAGGCGGTAAAAGAGGAAAAGAAAAAAATCGTTGTGCCTAAAAATGACCCTATTCCTGTTGTAAAAGAGAGCCCGACAGAATGTGAATTAGAGGATGAGGGGCAGACAAAACTATTCGATCAAACGCGAAAAAATAATACAGATAAAAATATAAGCAATGACGGTGTTAATTCTACTGATGAGGTTGTACCACCTGTGCAAAAGCAAGAAGTGACAGATAGAGATATTGCCGCAAAAATTTGGTTTCAGAAAGAAATTGTTGAGAAATTAAAAGAAGCTGAAAAACGGCTTGCCGCAGAAACAGCAGATAAAACGGAAGAGGTTTGTCAGGAGTGGCAGGCACGTCTCAAGGTTATAAAAGATGTCTTGGCTTATTTAGACGAGTCTCATTGCCCGGAACGATGCAAAGCATGTTGTGATGATTGTGATCGGCCCTGTGAGCATTCGAAAAGCTTTCAAGTCGCAAATACCATGAATAATTAATGATCTGCAGTTGGGAGAGAAGGAAATGAGTAAATTATTGATCAATGAGGTTCCGTTAATGTGCCTGCCCAGCCTTGCAGTAAAAATCGGCTTGAATGAAGCGCTTTTTATACAGCAACTGCATTATTGGGTAGACCGCAGTAAAAATATTATCGATGGTCGGCAATGGGTGTATAACACCATGGCAGATTGGTCAAAGCAATTTCCGTTTTGGTCGCAGAAAACTTTATCACGGACGATTTCAAATTTGGAAAAGCAAAAATTGGTCATTTCCGGGAACTACAATCAAAAAGGCTATGATCGCACAAAGTGGTACACGATTGATTATCTTGCGTTGGAACGGCTAGAAAAGGAGCAGCCGGAAACGGAAAATCATGAAGAATCAGAGCCAGATGTATCAGGAGAAAATGATGCTGCCGTTAGTGACCAGTCCATAGGGACAAAATGTCCACATGAGGAAAATCAAGGGCTCACGGATACTGTGGGAGATGCTGCTGGTGGTGACCAATCCATAGGGACAAATTGTCCTTATGAGGAAATTCAAGGCTTGCCGGGTCCTTTGGCGGAGAATGCCCAAAATGACCGTTTCATAGGGACAAGTTGTCCAAATCCATCCGGTCATTTTGTCCCTATGGAATCGAACAATCTGTCCTCACCAATACCAGAGAATAACAGCAGAGAATTCTCAGAAAAAACAACAACAAACAGGAATGAGGAAACTGTTGTTGGAGATATGGTTAACATAAAAGATTCACTGGATCGCTTATTTTTTGTAATGCCAAGCTATGGTATTACGCTTGCTACTGCAAAGAAATTTATTGCTGAATATGGTCTTGAGGCAGTTGAACAGCAATGGGAACTTTTGAAAAAGGCATTGCAAAAAGGGAAGATAAATAATCCTGCAGGTTGGCTGCATATGGCGTTGCGGGAAGGATATGTTGATGCTCCAGCTGCGTTTAAACAGCTTCAGGAGGAAAAGAAAGCTGCTATGCGAGAAAAAATGGCGGAGATAGAACGGCAACAAATAGCTGCTCTGGAACGAGAAGCAGAAGAGGAAGCCAATCAATTTGAAATTCTTGAAAATAGTCCATTTCACGCTTTTCTTGCAAAATATAAAAAAGAGCAGGATGAAAAGAGTCCGGTGTGAATGTCTGGAATTTAAGGTGTCCATTATGGACACCTTGACTGACTGTAGGCAAATTTAATCTTGGGGTAGGTGGGGCCAGCATTGTCGTATAAAAACGACCGATTTTGCCCCTACTTCTTAGGATACGTCGATTCGTTTGGGGGTCCATAATGGACACCCGATTCGGCTTGTAATAATTTTTTATGGGGAAAATCAATGTGCTGGTCAAGGATGTGGATTGAATGAGGGTGGAGTTTATTGAAAATGGGAGAAGAATTATATCGACCAATCGAGGCGTATTCAAGGATAACGAACTCATTTGGTATGATAATGCCTATGTTTTGAGTTTGAAATTTGATGAGGAAAAGGTCGAAATTGTGATAAAAAAGATACCAAAAGCAGGAGGTGAAGTGCGATGAAGGCGGAAAAACCGATGGAAGATTACGGAATGGAACAAAATGAACAAGTGCTGACCGAGGAAGAGCAAGAAGAATTGGCGCAAGAATCCGATGAGGAAAACGCAAAACGTTAGGGGGGGAGGATATGGCGTTACCAGAGCATGTGCAAGAGCAGCGGAATGCTCTTGTGGAAAAAGTAATAAAAGATATTGAGGCAGGAAAGCCATTCTTTTGGGATTCTGAACACTTTGGCAAACCAGCGCATAATATGGCCCTTGGTTCATCCTATCGAGGACTCAATCGCATGCGCCTGATGATTGCAGCGGAGGACAAAGGTTATACAGATAGTCGTTGGTGCACGTATAAACAGGCGCAGGATAAAGGCTGGCAGGTCAAAAAAGGCGAAAAAGGGACACATATTGAATTTTGGTCGAAATCGGTCACGGTCAAAGAAGTAAATCAAGAAACCGGTGAAGAAGAGAAAAAATTGAAAGACTTAGATTGTCCCATAGTTAAATACTATACGGTATTCAATGCACAGCAAATGGAAGGGGTTCCTCCGGAATATTCTGTGACCATTGATGAGAATGAGAAGAATAAATACATGGAAAATATGCTAAAAAATAGTGAGGCAAAAATTTTTTTTGATCAGAGCAATAGGAATTTTTATAGCCCTACTACAGATGAAATCCATGTATTGCCGCGAGAAAAATTTAAGACACTGGATGGCTTTTATGCGACTTGTGCGCATGAAATCGCTCATAGTACGGGACATTCTACTCGGATGAACCGCGACATGTTCAATTTTGAAAAAAGTGGATATGCCAAAGAGGAATTACGGGCAGAACTTGCCTCCACGTTTTTGCAGCAGCAATATGGGATTAAATTTGATGAAAAACATTATGAGAATCATGCTGCATATTTGCAGTCTTGGGCCAAAGTTTTAAAAGATGATCCCAATGAATTGTATCGAGCAGCTTCCAAAGCCCAAGAAATGGCCGACTACATTGAGAAAAATATGTTATTAAAAGGGCTTGAACAAGTAACGCCAAAAGCGTTGGGAAAAGGCAAGGAAGAAGCGATTCTTATTAAAGAGGTCAAGGAACCGGAAAAAGTATCGCCATTTCAGGAGATTGCGGATCGATCAATGGAGAAGAAAAATCGGCAACAACGGAAACAAAAATTGCAAGTTTCGATAAAGGATAAGCCAAAACAGGTCGAGCTGGCGCGATGATGTAAAGGGGTCCATAATGGACCCTTTTTAACTTGAAGGGAGACGTTATGGAAAAAATTATGGCAGATGATAGATGAAGCGGATTGTGCCTGGTAAAGAGCAGGAAAGGAAGCGGTGACTGTAATCTATATGGTTTTTAAAACAGTATTTATCGGAAGAATCTGCCACATCTTAGTGTGACAGATTTTTTATTTTATAGCAGATGGCGACTGCTAGTGGATGTGTTGCTGTTGTTTGTTAATAAATTAAATGTGTGCATTAATGACTCGTTCCGTAAAAGCGAATCATCGTCCCTTTTATTTCTATTATCGTACGCTTAATTTGCAATATCGTTCTTTACTTTTGGATATCGTTCATATATAATATGAATGGAGGTGCTGTAATGAAATATTCGATTGAAATAGGAAAAATAGTAGAAGGGGCCTTAAAGTATGATCAAGTTAAGGTTCTAAATTATACAAAACAGCTTGTCACTAAACTTGAGGAAGATAATGAAATTCGTGCAGCGAACAAGTTTAGTAAACTTTTGACATCACAAAGTGAAACAACACTTTCTGCAATGGGGATGAAAAAAGAAATCAATATACCTGTAGATGCGGAGTCGCGTACAACATTGGCTGATATTATTTATCCTCATGAAAATAAAATCGAGGTTGTTTTATCCAAAAGCAATTCTAAAAAATTGGAATCTTTTATCCTCAGTTATAAAAATGCGGATAAGTTAAATTCTTTAGGTATTGGAGTACCTAATACCCTTTTGTTATATGGTCCTCCAGGATGCGGGAAAACCAAATGTGCATATTTAATTGCAAAAGAACTGAACCTACCTTTAGTCATTGGAAGATTAGATAGCCTTATTTCTTCTTATCTTGGAACAACAGCTAAAAATATTCGTACTCTTTTTGAATTTTCGCAAAAGATGCCTTGTGTATTATTTCTTGATGAATTTGATGCAATTGCCAAAGCACGTGATGATAGTAATGAACTTGGTGAACTTAAACGTGTTGTAAATAGTTTACTTCAAAATGTTGATGGAATGAGCAGGGATAGTTTGCTTTTAGCTGCTACAAATCATGAACAATTACTAGATTCTGCTGTATGGCGGCGTTTTGATTATAAACTGGAAATTGAGTTGCCTGATACAGAAGCCATCATTAAGATGATTGATCTTTTTACCAACAACGTTGGCAATTTTACTAGCAAAGAAAAGCATGAATTAGCAACTGTATTTTTAGGGTTAAGTGGGGCGAATATCGAAGAGGTTGTTCGAAAAGCGCTTAGAAATGCTGTGATCCACGAATTTTCATTTAGCAAATCTAGTATTTATGACGAGCTTTTTGCTTTTAGAAAAATTTTGCCTCAAAATTGTGATGACAATAAAATACTCCTTAAATTTAAAGCTAAGTTTTTAAGAGAATGCGATGAAAAATTATTTAGCTTGCAAGTTATTGCAGATCTTTTAGGAAGTTCAAAAACTACTATATCAAAGTTAGTGAAGGAGGATGATAATAATGAGTGAAAAGAATTTGCCTATAAAAGTAGTTCTTCAAAAAGCTACAGATACGCAAAAAAATAAAGGTGGCGGCGATACAAAATTTTTTGGTGAAGTGACACTTGAATTGCAACAAGAAATTATTGATAAGTTTGAAAAAATAGCATCTTTCTATGAAGACGTATTTAATGAGAATGAACTTGTACCAGCTGTTGGTAAAATTACAGTTAAACAAGAAGCTATTGCAAAATCACATAAGCCGAATGACTTATGCCGTAATTGTCCTATTATTGGAAGCGAAGATTTGAATGAAATTTATATAAAAGTAAGTAAAAAATCTATAGAAGAAACTGTTTCTTTGATTCAAAATCCTCCATCAAAAAAATTTCGTGCTAATTTAACTGCAATTTCTGATATTCAGCCAATAACAACAGATGAAAAAATATCTGAAAATCTTGTTCAAATGTCCATGCAAGGTCAGTTTGATGCTGTAAAAAATAAAATTAAAATTAAGTTTTTTGATTTTGGGGATGATTTTGATAATAACCAAATAATGGGATATGTTATGAAGAAATTATCTGAATTTGGATTTGCAGAAAAACATGAACTTATCACCTATGGTGGGCGAATTAAGTATATAAAAGTTGAGGTAAATTCATATGAAGATGTCATAAAAATTGCATCAGTTAATGGTGTGAAGTCAGTGGATTTTTTTCAAGAATACTCGCTTCCACTAAGTGAATTTGTCGGAACTGATTTACATTTGCTTTTGGATAGCGAGTATTCCGATAGTGAAACTCGTATTGGAATCATCGATGGCGGTATAAGTGAAGAAAACCCTTTTTTGAAGCCTTATATTGTAGCGCGAGAAGAATATGTGGGTGAATCTTATCGTAATCCGAGTCATGCAACATTTATTGCCTCAACTATTCAATATGGTAATCAGCTCAATGGAATTGCTGCTGCAGAACCACAAAGATTTAAGTTTGTTGATATAGTAGCTATTCCTAACGGTGATAAAACATTTGGCCCCATCGATACAATTGGCGAAGAAGATTTAATGGAGATTATCGAAGAGGTCATGGATAAGTATGCTGTAAATACAAAAATTTGGAATATATCACTAGGTATTGAAAGTAAAATTTGCAATGGAACTATGTCAGATTTAGGAGTTTTTCTGGATTATATTCAAGATAAATATCACGTGCAGATTTTTGTTTCAAGTGGAAATCTTAACAATTTACCTTTGCGTAAATGGCCAGCACAGGACAATATAGGTGAACGCGATAGAATTATATCACCAGCAGATTCTGTTAGGGCGATTACTGTTGGCTCTGTGGCGCTTTATGATTCTGAAAGTTCTATCGTTAAGGCAAATGAACCTTCTCCTTTTAGTCGAAGAGGACCTGGGGCCAATTACATAGTCAAACCGGACGTGGTAGATTATGGTGGGAATCTATCTATAGATTTAAAGATTGATGGGCTTGGAATGAAAGGGATGGATAACTTTGGTAATATAATTGAGGGCAATGGAACTAGTTATTCTAATCCGAGGACAGCACAAAAATTTGCTTCGATTTATGATGAAATGGTAGAGAAAGATATTTTGCTTGCGAAGGCAATGCTTACTCATTCAGCTAGAATGAACTCTCGTGAGCTATTAGAACAAAATCAAGATAATATCAAATATTATGGATTTGGGATGCCATCAGTTAATGTGCAGGATATCTTACAATGTAGTGAAGATGAAGTGACTCTTGTTTTTCGGCAACAGGTTATACAAGGTTCTCACTTAGAGATGTTCGATTTTCCGTATCCAGCATCATTGATTCGTAATGGTAAATGCTTTGGTGAAATCGGAATGACGCTTGCTTATAATCCGATTTTAGATGATCGCTATGGTAGAGAATATTGCAGAACTAATATAGATGCTAGTTTTGGGATTTATAAACATGCTTCAGGTGGAAAGATTAAATTTAACGGACAAGTTCCTTTAGAAAGTACATGGGATGAAAAGTTTGAACAAGCTAGAGTGGAAAATGGATTCAAGTGGAGTCCGATTAAATCTTATTATCGAAAAATTAGCAAGCAAGGAATACAAGCCGGTGATGGTTGGAAAATTCGCATAGATATGAATCCTAGGAATGGACTTATTGTACCAGCTCAAGAATTTGTTTTAATTGTGACTATAAAGGCTCTTGATGGACAGGATATTTATTCTGAGGTTATTAATGGCTTAAGAGAAAGAGGCTATATTACCAATAATCTTGAAACTAGACAACAGATTCGTCAGCGGCAGTAATTTTGATTTTTCATTAAAAGGGGTGTTAATATGGGAGGGTTATTGGAAAATAAAGAGAAAAAAGAAACTGTTAATTTGTCAAAGTTTAAATTTTGCTTTCACTTAACTGCACACGATTGTTTTAATGAAAAAACGGGTAGATGCCCAGTAGATAAGAATAGGCAAGAAAATTTAGATCTTCAAAGTTGCTATGATCTTGGCCAAAAAATATTAGAATGTGGTTTTAAACCCAATTTATGTGATACTTTTTGTATACATAAACATCCTTGTGGTCGCTATACGTCTAATATGCAACACAGGACATGCATAATGAAAAAGCTTGATGTAGATATTCCAGCAGATATGGTTCATATAAGTTCAAGTGGGATTTGTATAGAGTGTAGATGGACGACTAGACTAAAAGCATTTTTTCAAAGTGACGATGTATTTTATTCACTATAATTAGTTAGAGATTCTATTATATTCGCATACTATTTGTAGATTTTAGTATATATGTGCTTCCGTAATTGTGCCGGGGTCTATTATGGACTCCGGCTATGTTTTGAAGTAAGCTAAATATGATAGGACATTTTAATAAATTAAATTGAATTACAAAATAAAAGGAAAAATGAAAATGATGAATCTAAACAATCTATATAATTTTAAAAATTCAGTAAAAAATTTCTTGGATATTGATAATATGGATTATCCGGAGGATATTCAAGGAGTTTCTATAGATAAATCGGCATGGACAGAGCCGATTAATTTTAGAGTGAGAAAAGAAAATGATAAATACAGAACGCTTAAAATGCCGAACATTTTGAACTTTGTAAGCGCATATGAAGTTTTTAAGGATATGCCCCAATTTACCAATATACAAGAATTGGATATTGAACATAAGAGATTGTCAGCGAATGTTGAGACCGGGGATTTTGCTTCAGGAGAATATGATCGACAATTGGAGCTTGATTTTAATGAATTATGCATTTATGATAACCTTATAAAATTAGATGTGAAAGAATATTATGGTAGAATATATACTCATAAAATTGATTTTTGTGGACATGAAGAAAGATATCTTTCTAATATGAATGCAGGTGCTACGAATGGTCTGTTAATAGGGAATTATTTATCATTATATTTTGCAGAAAAAAATTTATCAAAAATAAGTAATGATCTTGAAGAAGCACTGTCAACGGAACATGTTAATTGTAAATTTACATATTTTTCGGATGACTTTTATTTTTTTTGTAACAAAAATAATAATGATAAAGTGATTCATATTTTTGACAAAATACTGGAAAAATATGAACTTGAGCGGAGTGATAAAAAAGAGATATGGACATATGAAACATTTAATAATTACAATGTGATAGCAAGATATTGGAAAAAAGTGGTTGCTCATTGTAATATAAGATTTAAAGATGATCGAGAAGATAATAAGTTATATTTTATTAATCAAATAGTTTATAGGATGTCAAAATTAAAAGATCAAAAATCAAAAAAAGTATTTATCAATAACATGTTCAAAATTAAATATTTTAGAGAATTACCATTAGAAAAATATCAGGTTAAAGAATATGATTATCATCAACTTTGTTTTATTATGAAATATTCACCAGAGTCCATGATATACTTAGCCGACAGATTCTCTGCTATGGATAATTTTGACAAACAAAAACTTCATAGATTTTTTTCGGTGCGATATGAAGAAATTTTAAAAACTAATTTCAATGAAGAACAACTATATTACTATTATGCAATAAAGATATTTGGCTTTGAAGATATAATATCTCAGCAAAAAGACTTAGTAGTTAAGTCAAATAATCAGATTCTTATTTGAGTGATTTTCATATTCTCGAACCCTAGAAAAATCAAAAGGTTTTTAGGCAATA
>CAXYVG010000115.1:0-10455 GCA_964292325.1 uncultured bacterium
TTAGTATACGCCTATAGGAGGAAAAACGAATACAATTTAACTCAATTTATATAGTAAAGATTATCAAACACTATTAACTGAAAATATAATATTTGAGAGTGCATCAACATACTTCCATACAGATTATGCAAACAAAGATTCTGTTTTGTATTCTGAAGTTACTCAAAATAATTTGTATTTTCTTGATGAAATGCCAGTTGAAGTCGTATATGATCACACAGATTCAATATTTACAATTAGAGTCGACAATCCTAAGAATTCCAGTGGGAATTTGATTACACCAATTTATAGGTATCTAGGGCAAGATATAAAAGTTAACAACATAGAAAGTAAAAGTACTTTATCACGCTTCGGTACAACTGAAGTAGTAGTACCTCCTGGGCAATCTATCATCGAAATTTCCTATCACTATACTACCCTTGCTGTAATCTCTAAAATACTAAATGGGATTTTTGCCATTGGGTTTATAATTTATATTTATTTTACAAAAAAACGACGAAAGCTTTTATTATCCGAAGCCTAATTCAATTTTAGACCTTAATCATTTTTTGGCAGCATCTTAGTATATTTTGTTTTTTCTCAGTAATCTTCTGCACTTTTCTCTTGAAAAAAACAACGTTGCTTAAATTCTCTCAAAAGGAATCCTTTGAGTTTAACCTAAACCTCCATTATAATGTCATAAAAATAGGCATGAGATTAACCAACTTAGGTAATCTCATGCCTATTTTTTATTCAATTGAATTTTTGTGATCCACCTTCTTTATATTATTGAAGTGGAAACTAATCTAAAGCGTAAATAGAAATAATCGATTCATCAAAAGTTATATAGTCTCAGTCTGCGGTCATAGAGCTGTCTATATCGAAGGCCTCAACATAGGCTGGTTCCTCTTGGATTTCTGGTGTCTCTTCAACCGGCTCAACAGCTTCATCGAAGCCGGAACTGTACACCGGCTCCTCTTCTAGTATGAATTCAGAAGAAAAGAGCAACTCAAAATCGTTGTAGCCATCCGTATTTCCGTTGTCATAGCCAGCATTGTACCCATCATAGTAAGCTCTGTAATAGCCTGCGTAGGTTCCTTCGTCATAACCAAAGTAGTAGCCTTCAGGATAGCCTTCGTTATAACCTTCATAAAAACTGTCGTTATAGCCATTGTAGTAAACTGCATCGAAACCATCATCATAACCATCATAGTAGCCATCATCATTACCTTCATAGTAGCCATCGGTATACCCGTCATTAAACCCTGCTTCAAATTCCTCATCAAACAACGGGATGTTCTCTTCTCCAAAGAATGGTGGCGGTGTTTCTTTCTCGTACGCCGGATCAAATTCTTCTACGAATGTTGGCGGAGTCTCTTCTTCGTAGGATGGGGAGTATTCTTGATTGTACCCATCATTGTATCCTTCTTCATAACCGTACCAGTAGCCATCATAGTAACCGTTATAATAGCCAGCGTTATAGCCATCATCATAGCCGTCGTTGTAACCGTCGGTATATCCACCATAGTATCCATCCATGTAGCCGTCATAATAACCGGCGTAGTATCCTTCCATATATCCTTCATAATACCCATTGCTGTAACCATTCGTATAACCGTCGTCGTATCCAGCACTGTGCCCTGCATTATACCCTGCACTATACCCCGAATCCTCATAACCGATTAAATCGGATATTGTCACAAAATCATATCCCATATTTTTAAGATCACTGATTATGTAAGAAAGTGCCTCAGGTGTATTCGCAGCTCCAGGCATCGCATGCATCAATACAATTGCCCCAGGATGAATATTATTGACTACCGTATTTATTATTGTATCAGCTGAAAGACCTTGCCAGTCCAAGGTGTCGATCGACCAGCCAATCGTATAATCATAGCCAGCATCCCCTACTGCTTCCAATACGGAAGAGTTCACGTCCCCATACGGAGCTCTGAAGAACGGAACAGTGGATTCACCCGTATAATATTGGATGATATCATCTGCCGCATTCAGTTCTTCTATCATCTGATAGTACGTTAAATTTGTAAAGGCAGGATGCGTATAGGAGTGATTAGCAATCTGGCTTCCTTCCCATATGATGTCATTCATCAAATCCGGGTATAATGCTGCTGCTTCCCCGACCATGAAGAAAGTTCCGGGCACATCGTTACTCGAAAGTATCGAAAGAATTTCTTGTATTTTTCCGGCATCATATCCGTCATCAAACGTTAGTGCTACTAATTTATTGGTGGTATCAACACTTGAGATTAGCTGCGAAGCTGCTGATATAGTGGGCACGGAGAATGTGAATGTGAATAATGAAACAAGCAAAATCATCATCATTGCCTTCAGAGACTTAAATTTATCTCTCAACATTTTATTCGCCTCATTTTTTTATGACCAGACAGGAACAAAACGGAAAATACTGACAACGGCATTCTGCGCATAGGTGACATAGGAGATTCCCCTTTGCAGCTCATTTAATCCTCACTATTTCTGGAATAAACCCCACACCACCATTACTCACTACTGAACGACTTACCCCTCAAGCCACCACCTCTCACCTGTCCATAACTTTAAATATATTTAACCTTAGACTCAGGTTATCCCCTAGCACAATGAAATATAACTGCTTTTGGTAATTGCAACATACCTATTTAAGCTTATTTTAACATTCCGTCAACAGCATAAGCAATTATTCGTACCTGTGCAATTGGATCTTCTTACCATGTGTTATTTGAAAAACCAAAACAAACACCCGAACCAGAATATGGATTTCATATTTTGGTTCGGGTGTTTGTTTTGTTGTATAAACTGGATTGTTTGAGTGTTCATTCAGTATCATTCGAACAACAGAGTGTCATAGGGTGTAAAAAACACGTAATCTCCAGAAAAGATAAAAATGATGAAAAAAATCACGACAGTAAAACCTAAAAATAAAAATACATTCAGCAATTTATTTCTTGTGAACGACAAAATAAAATAAGGTGCGACAAACATTTCATATGTTGCAAAAGGCGAGCTCAACCTTCCTCCCACAGTGGCTAAATCCCCAAAAGATATTAAAATTAGTGATGCTAAAAAATAAATTTTATGGTAAAAAGCGAATTGTTTGTCTTCTTGAATATCAGAAAATAAATACGCACCCAAAAAAATCAACATTTGCATCAGAAGTACAGGATTGAGCAACCACTTACCTCCTGTAAATGTAGGATTCGTAAAATATCCGATGTATCGGTAAGGCACGGCCCATAAATAAAGATTCGGAATCTGGACAATGACACCTATAACAACCGTGGCACCCAGCAAAAGGAGCACATTTTTTTTGTCCAATTTTGGAAAATAATTTCCGAATAAATAGGCTAGAATGAAAATCAGTGCTGTGATATGGAAGGTTGAAGCAAACAAAACAACCAACAGAAACTTTATGGGCTCTTTTTTCTTGATGTACTTCAATGAATACAACAAGAGGATGCTGACAAAGGAAGCGCGTATTTGTCCCATATCTCTGGCAAAAAAGAATCTTGCGTAATAATACATCAAAATCAGAGAGGGATAGGAAGTGTTCTTATACGCATAGAACACAAGCATACCGATACTGACAATTGAAAAGAAAAGCACAAACGTATAGAAGTTTAATCCTAATTTTATGAAAAGATAATTCAAGAACAAATAACCTGATTCAGCATCAATCGAGCCGTTGAATACATCTCCAATATTATTCAGTTCATCATAGAAGTTGGAATAATTGTTAAAATCATATCCGGAACGATAACGAAAACCAGCTAAAGCCGCTAAAACACTGCCATTTATAAAAACAATTTTTTTATTTTTGAATAGAATCTCAAAAGTGGACAAGAGCAGTAAAATCAAAAAAATAAAAATATATACTAGCATCATTCACCCTCCAGTCTTAGATCAAAATTATTTTTATATCTGACCGGTAATTTGCTAGTTGAATTCGTTGGCTTTTATACCATTCTTTCGTTGTTGTATTTTTAAGCAAAAATATAACAATTTCATCGAATTCCATATTAGATGGAATATTGCTGATGCTGTCCGTTATGAGGATATTCTCCGATTGATCATCTGGCTGCTTATTATTTGATAATAATTCAGCTGAAATTGGCTCCGGTAAGGAAATTTCAGTAAGAATACATTTTCTGCCCTGCGGATGATTTACAGCCTGCTGGGCTGCAGCTACTCTTTCCTTTTCAGATGAAATTTGGGTCAAATCCAATACTAGATCTTTTTCGGAAAAACTGGCGTTGAATACGTCGGATACTTCTTTCTTGAATATTAACCTTATGACAGAAGCAAAAACGCCAGCCAATACAGAAACGATAGCCACGATTACGCTGATTAAAGTATAATTTGTATCTGAAACATTAACTTTTGTTGAAACCATTGCACTTTCGGCGGATTGATTAACTTCTTGCGGCTTTGTTAAAATAACGACTTGTCGGGTCTCAAAAGAAGGGATATTACCCGCTTTGACGTCTTCAAAAATAACTTGAGCGATATCCAAATTATTATTGTAATCACCCGTCCCTACCTCGATTACCAAAGCATTTGTGGTACTGTCAAATTTCACATTCAGCATATCTTCAGGCGTTGCTTTTGTAACAACAGGGGAAATAATAGCCACTTTTGACTCTAACTGCGCCAAAACCTCTTCAGACAAGAGAATTGACTTTAACAAACGAGCATTACTGTACACAGCCCCTTGTTCATTTTCAACGTAAAAGCGGAAGCTTACTGCCTTTTTATTAAGCTTTGTATAGTCTTCCACAGTCAGCATAGGTTTCACTTGCCCTGTTATAGTGCTGATTTCCTCTGTTTCTTTTATCTGGCTATCACTGTAAATCGCATAGGAAACCGCCAAACCATAGATGATCATCATCGTTACAAAAATAGTTATTATAAATCTTAGGTTATCCTTGAAGAAGGACTTCAAATCTTGAAAAGTCGGTAACTTGTTGTTCATTGTCATTCCCCCGGATTGCTGTATATTTTTTCTAACATTTCTGCGGTATTGTTCATGTCGTATGCTTCCAAATCCGCCAATGGTTTATTGCCAAATGGTGAATCTAAAATTGCCTGACTCCATACCGCCATATCATCCTGCAGATCCACAAAAACAACATTCTCAGAAAGCTTAGTATGTATCGACACTTCTGTTGACATAACAAGTTTCAGATTGGCAGCTTGAGCTTCCACTGCTACGATAGGCAGACCCTCATATAAAGACGGAAGGACAAAGACATCCATAGCGCTCATCAGTTGGGGTATATCATCTCTCTCGCCCAAAAAACGAACATTTTTTTCTATGCCCAATTCCTTGGCTAAAGCATGTATACGGGACTCCAAGCTCCCAGTTCCAATCGCTAACAAATAGGTATTCGGATTTGATTCTACGATATATTGCATCAGTTGCATCAAGAATGTATGATTCTTCTGTGTCTCAAATCGGCCTATATGCCCTATTACAAAAGCATCTGAGGGAAGCCCTAGACTCAATCGCATATCCTGCTTTGAAATCCCAGTATACCGATAAGCATCCAGGTTGATTCCATTTGGTATATTGATGAATTTCTGCTTATCCCCGTATAACCCAACCCCTGCTTCCTGAGAACAAGCCAGGAAATCAGTAGCATATGTCATCAAAAGTTTTGAGAACAACGGCCTAACCAAATTATATGGAAATTTATTCCCTTTCCCATCGGTTGTAGCATGGCTGTGGGCAATCCTTTGTTTTACGCCTGCTTTTGAAGCTAACCAAAGATTCAGACCTCCACCAAAAAAAATTTCATTATGGACAATATCAACTTGATTTTCATCAAATATTTTATTCACTGCTTTGATGTATTTTAGAATGTGCTTATTGGGGTTAGGCACGACAAAAATCTTCCCGCCCAATTCCTGAATTTCATTATGGTAAGGTTGAACACTTGCGTACTCTTCATAGATAACAAAATCAAACTGATATTTTTCCCTATCAATATTCCGATAGGCATTCATCATAAACGTTTCTGCTCCACCTTTTCCCATTCTTCCTTGAAAATGTAGGACTCGCTTAGTTTCCAATATTTCTGTCTCCATTCTGTTAAAAATTGCCTTTTAGTTTTTCAAAAAATTTCGGTGATAGATTGTTCATTAAAAACATAATATTTGATGCTGCATAATTTAAAAGGACAGACTTCGAAGAAAATAAAAATCGCATTATTTTTCTTGAAGAAGTATCGACAGAACTGTTTTCCGTTGCATAACGGACTTGTGGATGGGTCAGTATATTTTTTATATAGGTCATTTTCTCTCTACTATTCAAAGGGCAACCCTTACTGTGCAAGGGAATCATGCACGACATAGCGCCTTTCAAGAACAATGCGCTCACCCCAGCCAGATCATGCGTTGACAGAGACTGCATTTGCTCATAGAATTCGACAAATGTTTCGAATTTGTTTGGGAAGTATTTATTTGTTAAACTTTTCTTACCATCAAATGAATATTGATAAAGGATTCTTTCAGTGGTGTAGACACTATTGGCATGTTTGTAATAGGCCAGATTAAAGAGTCTGTCTTCACAGCTGCTATAATTTGGAAATTTAATACCATGTTTCCGGATGATATCCGTTCTGTAGACTTTATTCCAAATAACATACATCAATTGTTTATTCATCAAAGAATACAGATTTTTAAGAAATTCCTCATTTGTTGCATAGTGGCGTTCATCCACAATGACAGGTCTTTCAGATACCAAAGCATCACCATCCATCACCTTCATGTTGTAGGACGCTATAATCAAATCAAAGGCCCCTTGTTCCAATAATCCAGCGTATTGCTCCAAGGTGTGGCTCTCCAGCGCATCATCAGCATCCATGAAAAAAAGATATTTCCCTTTAGCTTTATCAATTCCTATATTTCTTGCATTTCCAGGGCCGTTATTTTCAATAGTAAAAACGGAAAAATTAGGATGTTCACCAATATATTCATTAACTTTTTTTTCGGTTCCATCTGTGGATCCATCATTGATGATGATAACTTCATAATTGCTGAAAGTTTGATTTGTAATACTTGCTAATGTTCTTTGTATTGTCTTTTCACAATTGTAAGCAGGAATCACAATACTGAAATAAAAACTATTATTCATACGTTTCCTTTCCGATCATTTCCATTTTTATTTACTTTTCCCTAACGGCCAAAAAGCACCGCTTCGAACTGCTTTAGGCTTAAACATTTTCATTATATCAGATTTGTAGATAAATTAAAGCATCATAAAAATCTCAAAACGGAAATGTATACGAGTATACTATACCTTTTTACATCTATTCAATAGGATTATTAGACACATCAATATATATCAAGGATGGCATTTCAGCTAATACAGTGACATCTCTGACTTGGTTATTGTTCAAATTCAGGGATTTCAATTTACTCAGAGCAGCGAGTGGACTAATATCAGTGATGTTATTGTAGCTTAAACTAAGGCTTAGTAAGCTTTCCAATCCTGATAATGAAGATACGTCAGTGATGGTGTTGTTATCCAAAATAAGTGTTATCAGTGCCGTCATTCCGCTCAATGCACTGATATCGCGTATCTGATTACCGTACAAAACTAGCTTCTGCAAATGAATCAAATTTTCCAATGGCCTGATATCATTGATTTGGTTACTCATCAGATCAAGATAGGTCAATTCGTTTAATTCCCCTAGAGCGCTGATTTCACTAATCACGTTCGAACTGAGCTCTAATTGGGTTAGATGAATCAGTCCACTCAAAGCATCGATATCGGTTATTCCATTTGAGTGTAGGTCCAAAATTGTCAAATTCGTCAGTTTACGCAAAGGACTGATGTCACTGATGTTGTTCCCGCCTAAACGAAGAATATTCAAGTTGACTAAGTCCGCTAAACTACCTATATCGCTTATTTTATTGTCCCCAAGATCTAAATCCATCAGGTTTTCCAATCCCTTTAAACCATTAATCTCGCTGACCTTTGTGAAACGAATGCCCAAAACTTCAAGATCAACAAAATTTTCAATGCCATTAATATCCGTGATGTTCTCACCCGACAAGTGCAATGAGGTGATGCCCGCAAGATTTGTCTTATAAATAGGACCGTCCGGCTTTCCTATCAATAATCTCACCTGCTTTTCAAATTCTTCATTGTTAAATGCAACGGGAACGATAATGGTGCACGTTGCACGTTTATTAGTATTGGCAACTTTCACTGTAATGGTAGCAGTACCTGCGGCAACGGCTGATACTTCCCCTGAAGCAGACACGGTCGCAACACTTTCATCAGATGACGTCCAGTTTAAAACCCAATCCGTGGCATTTTCCGGCATGATTTCCCCAGTCAACACCATCTTTCTACCTATTTCAATCATGACATTTTCCTGTTCCAAACTAATTGAAGTTACCTCAACAACATTTCTTTTGTTCAGAAGTCCTGTGGCCACAAGAAGCAAAATAAAAATGCCGGTTATCAGTAGTATTTTTTTTTGAAAGCCTTTATTGTCCTTTACCATCAAAGTCTCCCTCTTCCCTTAAAAACAAAATTTCCTCATGTTTACCGAAATCAATCTAAATCAGCAACCAATTTGAATGATTTACCCTTTTCTGTAATAAGTTCTGAGAGGAAAACGATAATTTTCCGTGTACGCAGCTTCTCCCCCTACATTTTAACATGTTAAGGAATAGAAATCCCACCAAGGGGATATCAACAAGGCTGTTTCCCCCATTTTTTCGTAAATTGGACAACTAAAGTCAAATAGATCAGATGATGTACTGAATCTACATGCACCTGATCTATTTGTAATTTCTTGAAGGACCCGTCAGAATTGGACAAAAAGTCCTAAATTTGCCACGGTTCCTGTTTTGTCAATAAACAATCGAGACCTCTATTTAAAGAAACGAGCAAACCATTGTTCCAGATCATATTTGTCCAAGATTTCAGAAGGAAACTGATGTAACGGTCTATTCAGGAATGCAGGAAGTTCAGCAATAGCATCTTCTTCCAATATGAATATATTGTCCGGATGATAAAAATCCTTAGATTTGATTCCCTTGTTGTTTGTTATCAATTTTTTTGAAAAAAACAAAGCCTCCAAAGGTCTAAGCGTCAACCCTTTTTGGTTATCGGTTAAAATATCCATGATGGCTCGGCTTTTAGTAATCATGTCCACGATAGTATCATAAGATCCCCTTTTTTGGTAATGTTCAGATTTATTGATTTGGCGGTCTTTATTGGCAACTATATAAAAATTGGTGATAACTCCCAACGCTCGCATCTGCGACTCCAAGGAGAGGAGTTCTTCCAAACGTCCCTTATCTTTGCCTACAAATAAAACATCATACTCAGGTTCCTTCGCTTCCTTTACTAAACCCTTCGAATAGAACTGAGTATTGTAATGTAATTGGTGCTCCCGGCAATCATTCTCATCAAAAGACCAAAATTCACATTTGCAGTCATCAAACTTATCCAAAGAAACAGAATTTGAGATGCTGTTCCAATACCAAACGATGACCCTGATTTTCTCATTCAGTCCATTGATGTATCTAACAGCTTCGGGGGTCCACTCAGCGTCCAAGAGAATGACCGTATCATAATCTGTTATATTTTTTTTCCAATCACCATACCATACCCTTGTGTACGGGTAACCTAATTTAGTGTGAAGTCGTCTCATTAAGTCAACTGGATACACTCTTTTTGGAAAATAGGTTGCGACATGATACCCCTTTCGGGCTAATTCTTTCGTGGCAAAATCATTTTCATCGATACCCACGTATAATGTTTTTTCTTTGTGTAATTCTAACGAGTCCATTTTTTGAACCTTTCCTTATTGTTTTCCCAACCAACTTAACATTTATCCGCAAAATAATCTTTCCAATCAATACGCAAAACCGGCTACGCATCGATACTAGCGACAAACTGACTCAACGCTTCCTCCCAGGTCGGAATCTGGAATCCTGTTGCTTTTGCTTTGCTCAGATCCATTATCGAATGTTTAGGACGATAGGCTTTTTGTGGGTATTCCGCTGAAGTCACTGGTTTCACTTCCACGTTATGGTTCTTTAAAATTTCACGGGCGAATTCATACCAGGAGCAGCTGCCATCGTTTGATAAATGGTATACGCCATAAGCTGCATTCGTATCAAGCAGATGCAGCATGAAAGCCGCTAACGTACGAGTCCAGGTTGGGCGTCCAAACTGATCGTCAACAACAGTCAGGATGGGATGTGTTTTCCCTAAACGGAGCATCGTATACACGAAGTTATTTCCGAATTCCCCAAAAACCCACGAGGTTCGGATGATATAGAATTTGGAACAGAGGCTTCGAACCCACTGTTCTCCCTCATATTTCATACGGCCGTATTCGTTTTGTGGATTAGCCTGATCTGTTTCGGTATACTCTTTGGAATTATTCCCATCGAAAACATAGTCAGTACTGATGTACACCATAACCGCACCAT
>CAXYVG010000116.1:0-10169 GCA_964292325.1 uncultured bacterium
AGAATACTCTCAGGAATATAATGTAATCATAAGATAGAAAAGGGGGAAAATAATTGAGTAATATTGAAAAGATGTTGCAATTAAAAACTTGGGCAGTGGTAGGTGCTACTGACAATAAAGAAAAGTTTGGCTATAAAATATTTAAAGTCATGTTAGAAGCAGGACTTCAGGTGTATCCGGTTAATACTGGTGTACAGGAGATTCTTGGACAAAAATGTTATCCAACATTAAAAGATTTACCAGTAAAACCAGAGGCTGTAGATTTGGTAGTTCCACCGCGGGTTGGCGAACAAATTGTACGTGAATGCGCAGAGCTTGGCATTACAAATGTATGGCTACAACCAGGTGCTGATACTCAGCCAGTTGTGAATTTGACTAAGGAACTTGGACTTACTGTTGTTGATCACGCTTGTATTATGGTGGAGCTGAGAAATAAGGAGGCGTAATACGATGGCTGATGTAATCATTGTAAACGAGGACAATTTTCAAAGTGAAGTTGTAGAATCTAGTGTGCCTGTATTAGTAGATTTTTGGGCTCCTTGGTGTGGATACTGTACAAAGCTTGCTCCTGTTCTTGATGAACTCGCAATTGCAATGACTGAGACGATGAAGGTTGCAAAAATCAATGTAGATGAAAATCGAGCAATTGCACAGCGACACAATGTAATGAGTTTACCAACCATGCTGCTTTTTGAAAATGGTCGACAAGTAGAGAAGTTGACGGGCTTTATGCCTAAGACTACTATTATAAGCAAGCTTACTCCGCTACTATAATGGACGTAAAAACTGCGTAATGGCATTTGCTATTACGCAGTTTTTATGTTCTAAAGCTCTTTTTTGCTGCATAGAAAAGAGTAAGGTATTTTTAGTAGGTGGAGGAAAAAACGATTGAAAAAAGTGGTGCTAGTAGGATCACCCAATGTGGGAAAGAGTGTGATTTTTAATTATCTTACTGGAAAATATGTAACCGTATCAAATTATCCGGGCACCACTGTTGAGATTGCTCGTGGACATAGTACAATCAATGGTACCACATATGAAATTATAGATACGCCTGGTATATATTCACTACTGCCGATCACAGAAGAAGAAAAGGTAACAAGGCATTTATTGTGCCAAGAAAAGGCGGATATTATCATACATGTCATTGATGGCAAAAATATTCGTAGAATGTTACATTTGACATTGCAGTTACTGGATGCCGGTTTTCCTGTTTTGCTGAATATTAATTTAATGGATGAAGCTGCTAAGTCTGGAGTGTTTATTGAGACGATGATGCTCGCTACAGTACTTGGCATTCCAGTCATTGGGACGGCAGCTATAAAAAAAATAGGTTTAGAGCATTTAAAACGGGAAATCAGTAGATATTGCCAAGTGACATCTAGTTTTAAGATGCAATTTTCTGCAGATATTGAGCAGGCGATTGTAAAGATCAGCAATCAACTACAAGGTGATTATGGGATTTCCCGGCGAATGACGGCACTTTTGTTGCTACAAGGAGATCGTCTGATCTATCAATTAACCTGTAGAGAACCTTTTATATCTGAGATTATAATCGAGGTCGAAAAGGTAGTGGGTAGCTATTCATATCATATAGAGTATATTCTCACAGTGCAGCGCCAAGCGGCTATTGACCAGATCTGTAATGGTATCGTGAAGAGTCGAAGAACACCGCAACAAGGATTTTTAGAACAATTAGGTCGTTTAACTAGAGAACCAGCTACCGGTATTCCGATTCTATGTATTGTGCTATTTTTAGGCTTATATGAGTTTGTTGGGAAGTTTGGAGCGGGATTTTTAGTTGACTTTATTGATGTTGCTATTTTTACGCACTATATTACGCCAATCGTAGAAAATATAGTATATACTTATATCTCATTGGAGTGGTTACAGTCGTTGTTAGTAGGAAATTTTGGGATTTATTCATTAGGGTTTCGTTATGCATTCGTTATTATTTTGCCTATTGTCGGTACTTTTTTTTTAATGTTTGCCATATTAGAGGATAGTGGATATTTACCAAGACTCGCGATGTTAGTTGACAAAGTATTTAAGCGTTTTGGCTTAAATGGCCGAGGGGTGATTCCATTTTCTTTAGGATTTGGATGTGGCACAATGGCGGTCATGGTGACTCGTACGCTAGAAACTCGTCGTGAGCGTATCATCGCTACGTTTTTATTATCATTAGCGATACCATGCTCCGCTCAGCTAGGTGTTATTTTAACCTTATTATCTTATTCTTCCCTAGCGCTTACGATATGGGCGGTATATATGGGGATGATTTTCGCAATTGCTGGTTGGTTAAGTGGGAAAATAATACCAGGTCAGCCCAGTGCTTTTTATATGGAAATCCCACCACTGCGTATGCCAATGCTAACTAATATTGTAAGTAAAGCTTGTATTCGTATGTGGTGGTATTTTATTGAAATATTACCGGTTTTTATTATAACGAGTATTGTTATGTGGTGTAGCGATCGTAGTGGTTTGTTAACAAATGTCATACAATATACGCAACCTGTGATGAAAGTACTAGGGCTACCAATGGAAACGATGCAGGTTTTTTTATTAGGATTTTTTCGTCGAGATTATGGTGCTGCTGGCTTGTATGATTTATACGCGAGTGGTAGCCTAACTACCGAACAGTTATTAATTGCGAGTGTTACGTTAACTTTATTTGTACCTTGTGTAGCGCAAGTCGCTGTGATGATCAAGGAGATGGGATGGCTAGTATCATTGCTCTTGGTGGTGATAATCGTTTGTGTCGCTGTTGTTGCCGGTTGGTTATTATTGTGCTTATTGCACCTTTGGCAAATACAGATCTATTAATTGCTAATTGTATTTTTTTGCGGAAAGGACGGAGTGTTTATGCAAGAGGCAATCAGCATGGTTCATCTTAAAGGTAAAAAAAAAGTACGTGTTGTTCGATTATTATCAATTGATCCAGGACAATTGCGTAAGTTAATTACGTTTGGCATATTGCCTGGTGCCGAAATTGAAATATTACAAAACTATCCAACGTATGTATTAAAAATAGGCTATACACAAGTTGCTTTAGATTATGAAATAGCAAAAAATATAATGGTTACCATATAAGAAAAGACTTGGCCTTGGCCAAGTCTTTTACTCGATTCATTACATTAAGCGTTATCTTTTGTAATTTTATTTAGATCATTGATCAAAGCGTTTATATCAATTCCATGGGCAGATGCGCCTTGTTCAATATTTTCAAAACGTGCAGCAGAGCAACCCAGGCATCCCATACCATAATTGCGGAAAACATCAACAGCCGCTGGATACTTTTGTACTACTTCAATAATACTCATTTTACCATTAATCAACATTCAATAATACCCCCTAAATTTGTTCATTTATCGATCTACTTTACTATTATATCATATATATCATATAAAAAGAGCAAGGTAGTAGCGATCCATATTTCTATATTGAGTGCAAATGCTGTATTATAATATTATTTTCAAAATTAAAAAAAATATGCTCAGTTGGTACTAGTATTTTTTCGCAATGCGAGGTAAAATAATTAAAATGTGAGCTAAATGAGAGTTTATGATTTGGGAAAGTAGGTATGGTATATTGAAAATGAATAAACAAAATCGTTATATTGTTTTAGGTCTTATTGTTCTTTTCGTCATTCTGGCAGGAATTAGAACCGATACGAGTTCGGCAGTTGCCAGTCGTCATGGGAATAATCTGATTCATATTGAGGATATACCTGCCTTGAATTATCACAAAGTAGATACGTTATATCATGCATTATCTGTTTCACCGCAAGAGTTTGAAGAACAAATGCAATATTTATATGAGCATGACTATCATACGATTACGCCAGATCAATTAATGTCATATTTAAAACACGGGACCCAATTACCAGATAATCCCATTCTAATTACTTTTGATGATGGTTATCTTGATAATTATACCAACGCCTATCCGATTATGCAAAAGTATGGTTTTACAGCCACTATATTTCTAGTTTCGAATTTAGTCGGTCATGATCCGCGTTTTATGACTTGGGATCAGGTACGGGAAATGGATCGAACTGGAAATACATTTGGATCTCACACTGTCAATCATCAATCGCTTACCAGTCTTGATGAAAAAGAAATTTTAAATGAGCTTACTCAATCAAGAGAAGAAATTGCCTCTCAATTAGGAAAGTCTCCAAAATATTTTGCCTATCCTACAGGCACCTATAATTTAGCCATTGAGGATATGGTTAGGTCAACGGGTTACAAGGCCGCATTTACGATTGAATTTGGACAGATTGGTGCGGATAGTGATTTGTATGCATTGCCACGTATTCCTATTTTCAAGGGGCAGAAAACCTTTCGTAGCTTTTTTATCCGATTGAATGGAGCACCCCTTATAGAAGAATTTGGTATAATTGAATAATAATACCTTTTTCAAGTGGACAAAAGGCCTGTTTAATAGGTCTTTTGTCCATTTTTGGTAAAAAAGTAAAATAAATTATAAAAATGAGAAGGATTTTTTTTTGGCTAAATAGAATAGTAAAAGTGGGTCAAAGTGGTGAGAAGTGGTAGACAAAAGAAGCTTGGTGGTGATGAAGCTGTGTTGATGGGTGAATATTTACATAGTATCGACGATAAAGGTCGACTAATATTGCCTGTTAAGTTTCGTGACGAACTAGGAGAAAGCTTTATTGTTACCAAAGGCCTTGATAATTGTTTATTTGTATATGATAAGAAAGAATGGGCTATTCTAGAAACAAAGTTAAAACAATTACCATTAGCTAAACCCGAAGCGAGAGCTTTTGTCCGTTTTTTCTTTTCTGGTGGGGCTGAAATCGCATGTGATAAGCAAGGGCGAATCTTATTGCCTAATAACTTGAGAGAATATGCTCAGATTGAGAAAGATGTGGTCGTGATTGGTGTGTCAAGCCGCATTGAAATATGGAGCAAAACAGCTTGGGATTCATATAATAAACAAGTGGCTCCAACTGTAGCTCAAATAGCGGAAAGCTTAGCCGATTTAGGAATATAAGCATAAAGAGAGTTTGAATAAAGGTGGTTGGCTTTGTGGAATTTCACCATGTTAGTGTATTATTAGAAGAAAGTGTATCTGCATTAGTGACTAACCCCGAAGGTATTTATGTTGATTGTACGTTAGGTGGTAGTGGACATGCCGCTCTGGTTGTGAGTCAATTAAATTCTTCAGGTAGATTTATTGGTATTGATCAAGATCCGGCAGCAATACAGACAGGAAAAACAAGGCTAGCAAATGCGACTTGTCAGGTCGATATTGTGCAGGATAATTTTCAAAATATTGGTAAGGTTTTAGATGACTTACATATTAGTAAAGTCGATGGTATTTTATTTGATTTAGGAGTATCATCTCATCAGCTTGATATTGCTGAAAGAGGTTTTTCTTATATGCAGGATGCGCCGCTGGATATGCGGATGAATCCTGAGTCAACATTTACTGCTTATGATGTTGTCAATGAGTACTCAGAGCAGGAGTTAGCGAAAATTATTATAGATTATGGAGAAGATCGATGGGCAAAAAGAATTGCTAAATTTATAGTAGAGGCGCGTATTTCTGGGCCGGTGCAAACGACAAGTCAATTAGTATCGATCATTAAAAAAGCTATCCCAGCTGCGGCAAGGCGCGATGGGCCGCATCCTGCTAAACGGACTTTTCAGGCTATTCGCATTGAAGTCAATAATGAACTGGGAATTTTAAAAGAGGCTTTTATTACTTCAATTGATAGGCTTGCTGCTGGTGGACGGTTATGTATTATTACATTTCATTCATTAGAAGACCGCATTGCCAAACAAACGCTGCAACAGATGGCGAAAGGGTGTATTTGTCCAAACTCGCTACCGATATGTATGTGTAATCATAAACCATCTATAAAGGTACTCGGTAAGCCAAGAGTACCTTCAGAAACAGAATTAGAAGAAAATCCTCGGGCACGTAGCGCAAAACTACGAGTAGCAGAAAAATTAGCTTTTTAACAGATGGTATCTTATTGTAGAAAGTATTTTGGTCTAAAAAACAAGGAGGGGAATACATATGGTAGTGAATCGACAGCAACACAGCGATGTTCATCAGTATCAAGAAATCCCGCCCATACCAAAACCATTACCAAAGCTTAATATTGCTCTGCGGGCTCAGTGTCTGATGATAGTGGTATTGGTAGCTATCGGCGCAATGTATATTACCATGCGTAGTGAGACTATTATTAGGGCTGGTTATGATTTGGTACAGCTAAAATCAGAGTCTCTTAGTTTGCAAAAAGAAAATGCACTGTTACAACTAGAAATTGCGAAATTAAAATCTCCACAGCGCATTCAATCCATTGCAACTACGGAACTTGGAATGGTAAAACCGAATAATGTATATTACGCAACAGGTAGTCAGCCTATCACTGAGAATGGTCAGAGTCGAGCCGTTACTCCTTTAAAGAGTAGTAAGATTCAATAACGTAGCGATAGGGGGGAGAGGCCATTGGCGTTATCCACGCATGTTACTATCAGAAAACGGGTAACTTGTTTATTCCTATTTATTGCGGTCATTATACTAGGACTTGGTTTTCGTCTCATGTATCTTCAATTCTATAGAAGCAGTTGGCTAACGGAAAATGCGATTGATCAACGAATTCGGGATATTCCTGTTGAAGCAAAACGCGGTACCATTTTCGATCGTAATGGCGTTGAACTTGGTATAAGTATTAGTACGGAATCTGTATATGCGATACCAGCTGAAATAGTAGATGTAGATGAAACAGCAGCCAAGTTGGCTGCTATTTTGGCGTTAGATAGAGAAGAGAAGAATAGAGTAAGAAAATAACCCTTATAGTATCGCTACATGCTGATTCTATAGGGGTTTGTCTATTTACTATACTAGTGGTTATTATCAGATAATCGCGGGTAAAAATAATAAAATATAGGTGCTAAGCACTTGATAAGCACTTGGTTTAAAATAAGTTGCTTGGTCAGTGTAACCCTGGTTTCCAATGAATTGATGCCTAGATTGATTAGTATGACTGATGTCAATGCCTACCTAACAAGCTAAAGCATTATTGACAGATATCGGTACAGAAGAATTAGCACATATGGAAATGATAGCGGCTATGGTGTATAAATTAGTAGAGGGAGCATCGCCTAAAGATTATGAAGAGGCTGGCTGGACTAGCCAGTACACACAACACAATCATGGTTTGTTTTGGACAGATGCTAATGGTGTTCCGTGGTGTGCTTCGTACATTGCTTGCCTTGGTGATCCAATTGCTGACCTAACTGAGAATATGGTTGCAGAGCAAAAAGCGCGGGTGACAGTGGGTGACAGTGGGGACGGGACGAAATTGTCACAAACGGGTGACAGTGGGGACGGGACGAAATTGTCACAAAAAAAGGTGTCAAAACAGTCCCGTCCCCTGTTGCCCCTCTGGAAATAAATAAAATTCCTAATCCCCCAGCTATGCTGTGTCGAATAGAGTAAGCGAGAGCGTTATTGCGGGTGAATTTTAAAACCCCCTATGTTAGTATGATAATGGTGTCGCAAAGCATGCATATTAAGTAAAGTGTTGGCAAGCATTGCCCCCTTATCTTTCATTCCAAAAGTTCTATAAATCATTAAACTATTGACAATATGAACGTGACTGAAACTATTAATCTTGAGGGATTATGGTTTTGGTCATTTTTTTTGCGTAACTATAACATAAAATTAAAGAACTGCACGAATTTTGGAGGAAATTGAGGAAAAGTATGGAATTTATAAAAAATATTATATAAACAGTTTTGTTATATTGTCGCTAATTTTATTCTGTAAAAAAATTGGTATAACTACAAATAATTTAGTAGAATAGGAGCAATATTTATGAATCTACATGATTTAATAATATACAATAAAACAATACCGAAAAGAGAAGCGATATATGCTGAATTTCCGAGTAGTTTGCCACAGGAATTATGTGAATACCTTTCCCATAAAGGGATTACAAAACTATATTGTCATCAGGCGGAAATGTTTGAGAAGGCAATGCAACGGAAAAATATTGTGATAACCACAGCTACAGCAAGTGGAAAAACACTTAGCTTTTTGCTGCCAGTTCTTCATGAAATCTTATCAAATCCACTTGCAAGAGCAATTTTTATATATCCTACAAAAGCATTAGCAAGCGATCAGTATCGTGCCATCTTGCCGTATTTGGAATATTTCGGGGAGAATAGGATTTCAGCAGGAGTATATGATGGAGATACTTCGGCAAATGAAAGACGTAGAATTAGAAAAAATGTCAATATTATTTTAACCAATCCGGAAATGATAAATGCTGCATTTTTACCCAATCACAGTAAATTTGGATTTGATTTTATATTTTCCAATCTGAAATATTTCGTAATTGATGAACTACATACGTATAGAGGCGCATTCGGTTCCCATTTGGCTAATGTTTTTCGAAGATTAGGAAGAGTATGTAGATATTATAATTCATCGCCACAATATCTATGTAGTTCGGCGACCATTGCAAATCCTATTGAATTAGCAGAAGAAGTTTGTGGACAGAAATTCATACAAATTAATAAAGACGGTTCACCAACTGCACAGAAAAAATATATGTTTGTACAACCACCAGAGATTAAGGGTGCTGATAATACATGTTATGGACAAGTACAAGCCACCGCAGTAGCAGCTGATTTAATACCTACTTTGATTGAGAATGATAATGTTTTTATTGCGTTTACCAAATCAAGAAAAAACGTTGAAGTAATATTAAAAGAAGCAAGAGATAAATTGGAAGCAGAGAGTTTTTTTGGAGCATCCTTAACAGATAAAATATCTGGATACAGAGGAGGCTATACACCATTAGAACGTAAAGAAATTGAAAAAAAAATGATTTCAGGAGTTTTGCGTGGGCTAGTATCCACCAATGCCTTAGAACTTGGTATAGACATTGGAAAAATTGATACAACCGTAATTGTCGGGTATCCAGGAACTAGAGCATCTTTTTGGCAACAAACAGGAAGAGCGGGCAGAAGTGGTAAAGAATGTACGAATTATTTAATCCTTGATATGTGGTCTTTTGATCAGTATATTGCAATAAATCCAGATTGGCTCTTTGAAAATGGTAGTGAAAACGCAGTAATTGATAAGAATAATCTTCTGATAGAGCTAGCACATATACGGGCTGCAGCAGCTGAAATACCATTAACCTTGGATGACATTTCGATTTTCCCAGATTTAGGAGAAGTAATTCCTGTTTTAATTAAAGCAAGTGAGTTAACCAGTCAGAGGGGCAAGTTTGCATGGACAGGAAATTCATTCCCTGCAGGAGATTTCAGTTTGAGAAATATTGATAAATCCAGATATAAGCTGATTAATAGAGAAAATAATAAAGAAATCACGGAAATGGATGAAATACAGGCATTCCGTGAAATTCATAGTGGAGCAATTTATATGCACGATGCTGTCCAATATCAAGTCATAAAACTGGATTTGGAAACTAAATCTGCAGTTGCGATACCGTTTAATGGAAACTATTATACAATGCCAGGAAGTAATACGAATATCAGAATTATTCAAGCCAGTAAGGAAATAGATTATAAACGTGTCAAAGTTGCTTTTGGTGATGTGAATGTTGATGAAATAGTTCATATGTATCAAAAACGGCAATTCCATAATCATCAAAATTTAGGTTTTGAAAAATTGGAACACCCATTATCAAAGGATTATGACACAGAAAGCACATGGATAAAACTTCCTGATAATGTTATCATGGTCTATAGAAGACTGCTTCAGCAGAGCAAAAGTGGTCAAATAATAAGAAATGATCATTTTAGAGGCTTGTGCTACGCAATAAAAAATGTGGCAATGATGACCACCATGACAGAGCAGAATGATATGGGTGTTACAGTGTCAAATAATGTAATGGAAATGAACGAAAATTCTATGGATAATGTATATGTGTTTATTTATGATAAATATATAGGCGGGATAGGTTATGCAGAAAAAGTATTTAATCTGATAACATTAATTATTGAGAATTCAATTAAAATGGTTAGTGGTTGCAAATGTGGAAGTGGTTGCGCTACATGTATCGGAGATTATACATTAGATAAAGCTATAGTTCTGTGGGGATTAAAGAATTTATTAGAAGAAATAGAAGTCCCGAAGGATATCAAATTAGTGGAATA